>DVOG01000008.1 GCA_018713755.1 Candidatus Spyradosoma merdigallinarum
AGTTCGTTCAACGTGTCGATCGCGCCCTGGAGATTGGCGCCGCGCAGCGAAATGTTGATGAGCAGGCGATCCATCTTGAGTTTGACGGGATCGAGGTCCGGATCCATTTCCGTGCTGCGTTCTTCGACGGAGAACGCCTTCGCCATGCCCCACGCGTTGCTCGTCGAGTTGAGAAGCGTCGAACGCGTCAGCTCGTGCTCGTATTCCGCCGGATTGGAAAGAACCTGCGTGATTTTGAGCTTTCCGGCCTTGGCTTCCGCGTTGTTGGCATCGTAGAGCAGCACGTTGTCGTAGAAGCGAAGCGCGCCCTGAAGATCGCCGTACAGGTAAAGCGCCTTCGCTTTCGCCAGCAGCGTCGCCGTTTCGCGCTCATCGCGTTCAAGCGCCGCGTTCAGCGTATACGGATTGTAAGCGGAGGCCGTCTTGCGCCAATCTTCGTAATAATTCTTGAGATTGACGTAGAAGCGGTGATTTTCCCCGAGAATGTTCTTCACCTCGCGCAGGTAGGACTCGGCTTCCGTCGGCGAGCGGTTTTCGACGGCGCGCTGGAAATACGCGGCGGAAATCTGCGCGCGCAGAAGATTGACTTCCTCCTGCTCCGCGGTCGTCGACGGGAGAATGGGGAGCACTTCCCGCGCCTTCGAGGCGGCGGCGGTCGCTTCGGGAAGACGCATGCGCTTGAGGTGATCTTTCGCCTCCTCTATGTAGCGGTCCGCCATGAGAATGGCGTTGCGGTTGCGGTTGCGCGCCGTATCGATCATGTCTTCCGCCTCGAGCGAAGCGTTGACGCCGGCCTCGCGCTCAATGGCGCGCTGGCGAATGAGCGCGATCTTGTCGCGGAAAGGCACGGACGCGACGTTGTCCGGGAGCGCGGATTCCGCTTCGCTCAAAAGAGCAAGCGCTTCCTCCGTACGCCCTTGCGCGATGTAGCCGTCCGCTTTGAAAAGCGCGGCGTCGACTTCCTTGAAGACGGCGGAATAACGCTTCACGACGCGTTCGAGCGCCGTTTCTTCCGATTCCGCGGGAGCGGGAACGTCAGGCGCGGCGTTGTTGTTGAGCGGAGCGGTCCCTTCCTGTGCGAAAGCGGCGGGAGCGGCCATGCCGGACGCGACCGTCGTCGTGACGAGGATGGAGGAAACCAGATTCTGGAGGCGCAGGAGCTTGTTCATGCGAGGGGGAGATTTCTCGATACGAGAGGTTTATTGGCTAAGGGGTTAAAAAAACTGTGGAGTAAACGGATTCTCATCCCTCCGGGGAAAGGACGCGCTCCGTCGTTTTCGGAGCTTTCGTTTTTTTGTCCAACTCAGAGGATTGTTTTTCAATTCTTGCTTCTTCGGAGGAAATGTCAAGATTTTTAATGCGGAAAACATCGCCGCCGATGCGGATTTCGTTCCCGCTTTCGACGAAGGAGAACGGCTCGCTCGGAGAGTTTCTCCGCGCGATTTCGCGAACGATGCCCTTGCCGCCCGGCGCGCGAGTCTCGCTGTAGCGCCATTCCGTGAAGCCGTCGGTGAACACGGCCTCGACGCGATCCGCGTCCTTCGCTTTCGGGTTCGTTCCGATGACGATTTCCCGCGGCGCGCGCCCGGACTCGTCGATGACGACGGCGTCAAGCGTTTCCCGGAACATGCCCGTCGCCGGATCCGTCTTTTGGCGAATGCGGAACGACTTGAGCTTGGCGTTGGTCCCGGGAATCGTCAAGGGGCTTTCGGGGACGAGCATCACGACGCGCGCGCCCGAGGCGTCCGTCGTGTCTTCGAGCGCCATGTCCGCCGATGCGAAATTTATCATGCGCGTCTTCGCCGGCGACGAAGAAACGTCCGACACGGAAAGCACCGCGGCGTAACGCCCGTCCTCGCGCTTTTCGGGAACGGGCTTCGTTCCCGAAAGATAGGAACTGATGACCAGGCGGAACGTCGGGTTGGAAATCGATTTCAGCGTCAGCCCGAAAACCTCCTCGGGCGGCGGCGGGAGCTCCTTCGCGAAATATTTTTTCTGCTTCGCGTCCCAGCTGATTTCCGGCGCGGAGAAAAGGTCGTAATTCCAGCCTTCCGCGGTGTCGAAGGCGGGAGCTTTCCACACGGCGGGAACGGCGTCGGCGGAAGCGGCGCCGGCGTCCGTCCATGCGGCGACTTCCGCGCCGCTCGGCGTCTTCTTCGCGCCGGACTTTTTCTGCGACGGCGCGACCAGGAAATACGCGGCGCACCCGCCGAGACAGGCGACCGCCGCGACGGCGAAAAGAATCTTGTCGGAATTTTTCATGGCAAATTATTCCTCTTCTTTTTCTTCCGCGAGTGCGGACGGATTGTAGGCGGGAACGACGTATTCAAGCGTCACGAGAAATTCCGAAAGCGCTTCGGGGCTGACGACGAACTTTTCCGGAGCCGCGGGAACGGCGGCGACGGACGCGTCGGCCCTGTCGCTTTCCGCGGGAGCGGGACCGAAGATGCCGAAATCCGTCGCGGCGGCGCTTTCCTGCGCGGCGGCCTCTTCGCTCGGAAGCGGAGCCGGCGGCGGATCCAGCCGCAGCTTCGCCGAGCTCACTTCGGCGGGAACGGCGGGTTTGACGGAAACGTCGCGCACGAAAATCGGGAAATCTCCGGCATCGGAAAGCGACGCGAGAAAATTGCGGAACACCGCCGTGGGCGCGACGAAGCCGACCTGGAACGCGAGCGCCTTCGTCATGTTCGGCTTGCGCAGCGACGGGAACGGCGCGCCGCCGCGCGGACTCGCCTTGGACGTGAGGCGGTAAAGCCCCGTCTCGGCGGAATCGTCCCGCGGCGTCACGGAAAGCTCATCGGCGCGGGAAGCGGACGCGGGAGCGTCTCCGCCGCCCTGCGCGAGCTCCGCGGTTTCGCGGCGCACGTCTTTGATCAGCAGGAAAACGCGCTTGTCCGGCGCGAGCAGATTCGCGCCGCGAAGCGCTTTTTCGCCGGCGTCGCGCGCCTCCGTCAGCGCCGTCAGAATCCGGCGCAGCGCATCTTCTTCGGTCGAAAGCACGCGGACGGAATCGGACGAAAGCGTGGGTTTGCTGGCGACGCTGAGATAGCGCCCGAAGCCGAAAAATTTCGCGTCGTCGGACAGCGCGATTTTTTTCGCCTCCAGCGTCTTCGCGTAATCGGCGACCCGCTGCGTCAGCGAGGAGAAAAAGTCGTTCGAGGCAGGCACGGGCGTCTCTTTTTCTCCGGCTTTTTTCCCGGTGAGCCGCTCGATTTTCGCGTTGATCGCCGCATTAATCGCCGCCTCGTTGGCTTGCTCGATGCTGACGTTCTTCTCGGTCAGCGCGAAATCCTTCCCGCGGTTCTGCAGGCGCGTCAGCTTCCTTTCCGTCGCCTCCGCGGCGGCGTTCGCGGAAGACATCCCGATCAGCTGCCAGACGCAGCACCCGAGGCCGCCGAGCAGGACGACGGCGCAGAACGCGACCGCCGCCGTGAATGCTTTGTTTTTCTTGAAATCCATAGATTAAATTCCTTTCCCCGGTTTGAGGACGAGCCGAAGCGTCAGCGTCGGAAAATTCGGTTTGGAAAAATCCGTCTGATCCGTGAGTTTTTCGACGAATTCGGATTTGCGGAACGCGTCGAGAACGGCGCGCCGGCGGGCGTTGAACGCCGCCGCGTTGTGTTCGGGCTTGGCGCCGTCCACTTCGGGAATGAGCAGCCGCAGCTTCAGGTTGACCGTCGTGCGCACGACGGGCTCCGCCGCGCCCTCGTCCCCGGCGTATTCTTCCGCCGCCGCGGGAACGGACGCGGCGCGGGAGACGTCGAGACTTTCGACCCAAATGTGGCGATGAGACGAGAACGTCTTTTCCCCGTCTTCGGAAACGCGCGGCGCCTGCAGCGCGTCGATGCAGCTCTGAACGTCCGCGAGAAACGCGTTCCATTCGCCGCGGGAAGCGAGCACGCCGTCGAGCATCTCGACGAAAGCCGCCGCGGGAACGTTTTTCTTTTCCAGCGACTCGATCGTTTCCTGCCGCTCCTGCAGCGTCGCCGTCTCGGCCTTCAGCTTCTTGCCGGACGCCTCAAGCGCGGCGTTCGCGTCGAGCAGGCCGAAGAAGAGAGGCCACGGAGCGATCGCGAAAAGCGCCGCCGCCGCGATGAAGAACGGCTTCTTTTTGGAAAAAGCCAGCTCCGAGGCGATTTGCGGCGGGAGCAAATTGACCTGCGGGAACGGCAGATTGAGAAGTTCCGAAGCGCTGCCGATGACTTCCGAAAGCTGGAAGCGCACGGCGTCGAAG
>DVOG01000009.1 GCA_018713755.1 Candidatus Spyradosoma merdigallinarum
CCGCTTACGCGACGAGCCAGCCGCTGCTGCGGGCGTGCGCGGAAACGGACGACGCTTCCGCCGCCGGCATTCTGCTGCTGAAGACGGAAACGGCGTCGCCGGATTCGCCCGAAGGCTACGCGCTGAGCGTATCGCCGGAACGGATACGCATCGAAGCGCGGACGGACGCGGGGCTTTTTTACGGGCTGCAGACGCTGCTGCAGCTTGCGGAACCCGCGGCGGACGGGAACGCCTGGACCGTTCCCGCCTGCGTCGTTTCGGATTCTCCGCGTTTTCCGTATCGGGGATTTATGATGGACGTTTCGCGGCATTTCCGCTCGAAGGAATTCGTCAAGAAACAGATGGACGCGATGGCGCGCTTCAAGCTGAACCGGCTGCATCTGCACTTCACCGACGGGGCCGGCTGGCGCGTCGAAATCAAAAAGTATCCGCGCTTGACGGAGTTCGCCGCTTGGCGTCCCGAAGCGGTGTGGAAAGACTGGTGGTTCAAGGAAAACGGGCGCCGCTACTGCGAGGTCGGGACGCCCGGCGCTTACGGCGGGTTTTACACGCAGGACGACATCCGCGAGCTGCTCGCTTACGCCGCGGAACGCCACATCACCGTCGTTCCCGAAATCGAAATGCCCGCGCATTCCGAGGAAGTGCTCGCCGCGTATCCGGAGCTGTCGTGCTCGGGAAAGCCTTACGGAAGCGCGGAATTCTGCATCGGGAACGAAAAGACTTTCGCGTTCCTGGAAAACGTGCTGGAGGAAATCCTCGCGCTGTTCCCGTCGGAATATATCCACATCGGCGGAGACGAGGCGAACAAGGAGACGTGGAAACGCTGCCCGAAATGCCGGGAACGCATGGCCGCGGAGGGGCTGGAAAACGTCGACGAGCTGCAGAGCTACGCCGTCCGCCGCATGGACGCGTTCCTGAGCGCGCGCGGGCGCAAGCTTCTCGGCTGGGACGAAATCATGCAGGGCGGCCTGGCGCCCGGCGCCGCCGTCATGTCCTGGCGCGGCGAAGAAGGCGGACGGAAAGCCGTGCGCGCGGGGCATCGCGCCGTGATGACGCCTGCCGAGTATTTTTATTTCGACTACTACCAGGACGCGCCGCTTTCGCAGCCCGAAGCCATCGGCGGCTACGTGCCGCTGGAAAAGGTTTACTCCTATGATCCGGTCAAAGCGGACTTTTCGCCCGAAGAAGCCGCGCTGATTTACGGCGTGCAGGCGAATCAGTGGGCGGAATACATCACGAGCGACGCGCATTACGAGTACATGATGTATCCGCGCCTGCTCGCGCTGGCGGAAGTGGCCTGGAGCGCGCCGGAGCGCAAGGCGTATCCGGTATTTTCGTTCCCGCGCCCTGCGCGCCGTTGAGCGCCTGAAGGCCGCCGGCTACAACCCGTTCCCGCTGAAGGACGAAATCGGCAGGCGCCCCGAATCGCGCAGCCCGATCGCGCATCTCGCCCTGAACAAGCCCGTCCGCTACAACGCGCCGTTCAGCGAAGCTTACGGGGCGGGCGGAGAAAAAGCGCTGACCGACGGTCTGCGCGGCGACTGGACTTACGCGGACGGCCGTTGGCAAGGCTTCATTTTGCGGGAACGCCTGGACGCGGTCGTCGACCTGGGCGAGGAGACGCGCATCGGCGGCATCGCCGTCGATTTCATGCAGGCGGCGGGACCGGAAGTCTTTTTGCCCGCCGAAGTCGTCATTTCCGTTTCGTCGGACGGCGTCGGCTTCACCGAGCTGAAGCGCGCCGCGCGCGAGGTCAGCCGCGAGCCCGCCTTCGCCTTCGACCGCTGCTCGTGGACGGGCGAGACGCTCGCGCGCTACGTGCGCGTTCGGGCGAAGGCGGGGAAAAAATACGGCGGCTGGATTTTCACCGACGAAATCGTGGTGCTTCCCCCGAATTCGCGGGATTGAGGCCGCGTTCCCGCGACGGTTTTTCCGAAGGGCGGAAAAAAATGAATCGCGCGGCGGGAATGCGGGCGCGCGTCCCGTTCCCGCCGCCGTGAATTTGCTGTGAATAACGCGGGAACAAGTTCTTTCGAAATTGCTTTACACGCGCGAGGTTCGCTTAAAAACAAGGGTTTTCGGCGGAAAAGTTTTTGCCGAATCTTGGCAAGCAAGAAACGGAAAAAAAATATTTACAGCGCATTGTGAACATCCTGTCCGCAACTTTCCCTTGCGGAGCGCGCGCGGGAATCGCAGACTGCACCCTACATTTCGTTTCGGCCGGGCAGGAACGCCCGAAAGAGGGAAGAAATCTTGCAGAAATCATGACAAAAATTCCGGACAGCGCCTTTATTCATCGCGTTCGCGGCGGATTCCGACCCGCCCGCGGGAACGCCGTCGCGCGCGTCCCCAACGCGGTTTTTCCCGCGGAACCTTTTGTCGAAGCGGCCTGCGCGGTTTGTTTCTGCGCCGAAAACCGAGTGTGAATAACTCCTTGGGTTTTGAACTTTTTATGCCTTTTTTGACGATGACTCATCATGAAATCTGGATGTCCGCTCGCGAAGAGCTGCGGCGCAACGGCCATGTGTCCAGTTCGGAATTCAAACGCTGCTTTGAAAATATTCACATTCGCGAGGACGGCGACGAGGCGCTGACGCTCGTGGCGCCTTCGGATTTTGATGCAATTTGGCTCAATGACAACTACGTGAGCGACGTCGAAAAAGCGCTTTTCTCGGCGGCGGGGCGGGAAGTGAAGTTCCGCATCGTCGGCCCGGAAGACGAGGACG
>DVOG01000069.1 GCA_018713755.1 Candidatus Spyradosoma merdigallinarum
CTGCTTTCCGTGCGATGCGTCCGCGGCGGAAAATCCCGTGCGAACGGAAAAATTAAATGCGCAAGCGTTCCCGTGCGCAAGAAAAAGATGAAGACATTTTCCGGGAACGGCGACGCCGGACGCATTGCGGCGGGAACGCAGCCGCGCCTCTTCCGGCTTTCCGAAAGGGGGCGGCGAGCGGGCGCGTTCCCGCCCGGAAAATCAGCTTTTCCCCGCGCGCTTTTTCGGCGCTTCCGCGGGGGATGACGGCGTTCCCGCGGACGCTTTCCCGGCCTTGCCGCCGTTTCCGCTTCTTTTCGGGAACGCGAACGCGAGCGCGCCGTTTTTGACGCCGACTTTGACCGTTCCCGCCGGGAGCTTTCCGTTGCGCAGAATCTCTTCCGCGAGAGGGTCTTCGAGAAAGCGTTCGACGGCGCGGCGCAGCGGGCGCGCTCCGAATTTTTCGTCGTAGCCGACGTCGACGAGGAAATTCAGCGCGGCTTCGTCCAGCGCGAGTTCGACGTGCTGCGCCTTCAGGCGCGCGGAAACGGCGGCGGTTTCGAGGCGCACGATTTCCCGCAGGTTTTCCTTGCTGAGCGGACGGAAGAAAATGATTTCCGTGAGGCGGTTGAGGAATTCCGGCTTGAAGACGCGCTTGGTCTCGTCGGAAAGGCGCGTCTTCGTCTTTTCGAAATCGGCGTCCGCGTCGAGCCCGACGTCGAAGCCCATCGACGCGTTTTTCTGCAGAATGTCCGCGCCGACGTTCGACGTCATGATCAGAATCGTGTTGCGGAAGTCGACCGTGCGCCCGAGCGAGTCGGTGAGCCGCCCGTCCTCCAGCACTTGCAGCAGGAGCTGAATCACGTCCGGATGCGCCTTTTCGATTTCGTCGAAAAGCACGACGGAATACGGCTTGCGGCGCACGGCTTCGGTGAGCATGCCGCCTTCTTCGTAGCCGACGTAGCCCGGCGGCGATCCGATCAGCCGCGAAACGGTGTGCTTTTCCATGTATTCGGACATGTCGATCTGGATCAGCGCTTCGCGCTGACCGAACATGCGCTCGGCGAGCGTTTTGGCGAGATGCGTTTTGCCGACGCCGGTCGGGCCGAGGAAGAGGAACGAACCGATGGGGCGGCGCGGGTCTTTCAGGTCCGCGCGGGAACGGCGCAGCGCGCGCGCGATGACGGAACAGGCCTCGTCCTGCGCGATGACGGATTTCTGCAGTTCGCGCTCGAGCTCGAGCAGCTTCTGCGATTCCGATTTTTCCATGCGCGAAAGCGGAATGCCCGTCCAATCGGAAACGACGCGCAGGACGCAGTCTTCCGTCACGGGCGTTTCCGCGGACTCGCGTTCCCGCCGCCATTCTTCGGCGAGCGCGTCGCGTCGCGCGATGAGCGATTTTTCCTCCTGAAGGAGCGTTCCCGCGCGCTCGTAGTCTTCCGCATCGGAAGCGGCTTTCTTTTCGGCGGCGACGGCTTCGATCTTCGCGGAAATGTCGCCGAGTTCCTTCGGCGGCTCGAAGGAGTCGAGGCGCACGCGCGCTCCCGCTTCGTCGAGAATGTCGATCGCCTTGTCCGGCAGATTGCGCTCGGTGATGTAGCGGTCGGAATAGCGCACGGCGGCGACGATCGCTTCCGGCGCGTAGCGGCAGCGGTGGTGCGCTTCGTATTTGGGCGCGACGCCCTGAAGGATGCGGATCGCGTCTTCCGGCGAAGGCGGGTCGACTTTGACGCTTTGGAAACGGCGCTCGAGCGCGGGGTCTTTTTCGACGGACTTGCGGTATTCGGCGAGCGTCGTCGCGCCGATGCACTGGATTTCCCCGCGGGAAAGCGCGGGCTTGAGAATGTTCGCGGCGTCCATCGAGCCTTCCGCTCCGCCGGCGCCGATGATGGTGTGCAGCTCGTCGATGAAGAGGATGACGTTTTTCGCGCGCTTGATTTCCTCCATGACGAGCTTGATGCGCTCTTCGAACTGCCCGCGGTATTTCGTTCCCGCGATCATCAGCGCGAGGTCGAGCGCGACGAGGCGCCTGCCCGCGAGCAGCTCGGGAACGGCGCCGGAGGCGATCGCCTGGGCGAGTCCTTCGACGATGGCGGTTTTCCCGACGCCGGCTTCGCCGATGAGCACAGGATTGTTCTTCGTGCGGCGGCAGAGAATCTGGATGACGCGGCGGATTTCCGCGGCGCGCCCGATCACGGGATCGGTTTCGCCGCGCCGCGCGATTTCCGTGAGGTCTCGCCCGAAGGCTTTCAGCGCGGTCATTTTTTCCTGCCGTCTGCCGCTTTCGACGGGATCGCGCATCTGCGGTTCGTCCTCGTTCCCGCCGGAGGCTTCGGACGAGGCCGAGAACGGTCCTTCTCCCGTCGCGCCGCCGAAAACGTCTTCCGCCGAAGCGGAGGAAACGGAGCCCTCCGCCGCGTCGGGATCGAGCTCGATGCGGACCTGGCGGCGCACTTTCTCAAGCGTCAGCCCGCGCATACGGAGCGCTTTCGCGGCGATGCCGTCGCCCTCCGCGAGCAGGCCGAGCAGCAAATGCTCCGAGCCGATGTAGTTGTGTCCGAGCATGCGGGCTTCCTGGCGCGCCATTTGGAGCGCTTTCTGCATGGACGGCGTGGGCGGAACGGGATCGGGCGTGCGGGCGCTTTCCGGGCCGGGCGTCAGGTGCCGAGCGACGAGCGCGCGCAGCGCGTCGGGATCGACGCCGAGGCGGACGAGCGCGTTGTGCGCCACGCCGTTCCCGAGCCCGAGCAGACCGAGCAGCATGTGCTCCGTGCTGACGTAGGAGTGGTGCAGCCGCGCCGCCTCGTTTGCCGCGCTGCGCATCGCCTCTCTCGCCCGCTTGGTGAAATTGTCGTCGTTGTTCATCTTCTCTTATAGTCTTAGGGTTTTATGCAGAAACAATGCCAATCGCGTCGGCTTCCGCGACGCGCGGGAACGCGGGAAAATTTTTGTTTTGCGGGAACGCGGAAAAACGGCTTTTCTCGCACTTCGTCAACCATTCATCTCAAAAGAAAGCTTGAATTTTATGGCAAAGGAAACGGTCTCGAAACAGCAGACGGCGGCGGACACGAAAAGGGCGCTCGAACTCGCGCTTTCCGCCATCAACAAAACTTACGGCGAAGGCACGCTCATGCGCATGGGCGACGCGACGAAGATGGACGTGACGACGATTTCCACGGGCTCGGTCGCCATCGACCTCGCGCTCGGCGTCGGCGGTCTTCCGCGCGGGCGCATCGTCGAAATCTACGGTCCGGAATCTTCCGGGAAGACGACGCTGTGTCTGAGCGTCATCGCGCAGGCGCAGCGGGAAGGCGGCACGGCGGCGATCATCGACGTGGAGCACGCGCTCGACCCGCGCTACGCGAAAGTGGTCGGCGTGGATTTGGAAAATCTGCTGGTTTCGCAGCCGGAAAGCGGCGAGGACGCGCTGAACATCGTGGAGACGCTCGTGCGCTCCGGCGCGGTGGACGTCGTGGTGCTCGACTCGGTCGCGGCGCTCGTTTCCAAACAGGAGCTCGACGGGCAGATGGGCGACACGACGGTCGGCCTGCAGGCGCGCATGATGTCGCAGGCGATGCGGCGGCTGACGGCGGCGATCGCGAAGTCGAAATGTCTGTGCATTTTCACGAATCAGATTCGCGAAAAAATCGGCGTGATGTTCGGCTCTCCGGAAACGACGCCGGGCGGGCGGGCGCTGAAGTTCTTTGCGTCCGTGCGCATGGATATCCGGCGCATCGGGCAGATCAAGGAGCCGTCGGGCAAAGTCATCGGGAACCGCACGAAGATCAAGGTCGTGAAGAACAAGGTCGCCTCGCCGTTTACGGAATGCGAATTCGACATCATGTACAACGAAGGCATTTCCCGCACGGGATCGGTGATCGACCTCGGCGTCGAGCACAAGATTCTGGAAAAGAAAGGCGCGTGGATTTCCTACAACGGCAACCTGATCGGGCAGGGGCGCGAGGCCGCGAAGGATTATCTGAAGAAAAATCCCGCGCTGCTGGAAGAAATCCAGGCGAAAATCATGGAAAAAGTCCACCCGACCGTCGGCGAGACGCTCGGCGCGACCGAGGACGAAAAAGCCGCGGAATCGGCGGCGTGAGAGCGGCGTTCCCGCTTTCCCCGGGCCGCGCTCGCGGCGAAAAGGCGTTCCCGTGCGTTTCGGCGCGGGAACGCGTCTTTTTTTTTTGAGGAAGAAACGAAGCCGCGGCGGGAACGGTCAAATTTCAATTTGCCATTTGCCCCGAAAAAAAATTTCCTTGCCCGCTTATGGCGAAAATTGATTTGGAGCTTTTGCAGATGGTGCTGGAACGCAACGCCGTCGACGCGCGCCTGACCGCGCGCATCCTTTCCGACCTGCAGGAGGAAATCCGGCTCGAAAAGCTGGAGGCGGAAGAGCGCGAACCTCCCGTGAAGAAGAAATACGTTTTCCTGGCGAGCGATCCCGAAGGCGTGCTCGACGGCAAGGAGCTCGTCGGATGGGTCGTGCAGATCCCGGCGGACCAGAGCGAATACACCGTGGAGGAACGGATTTTCGACGCGGCGTGCGAGTACAACCGCTCGAAAAAAGGGCGGCGAGATCCCGCCAAGACGCTCGGCGAGGCCTGCGAGCGCGTTCCCGCGAAAATTTTCCGCGAACGGAAAATCTGGGTGAAGAACAAAGAAGCCGCGTATCTGCTGGCGACGTCGAATGCGCTGCCTTCGGCTTCGGAACTGCGTCCGCGGGAGGAATGAGCCGCCGCGCGTCCGGGCTTTCCGCGCGGGGGCGACGCCGTATCCGCTTTTTCGATACGCCGAAACGCGGCGTTCCCGGCGGCGCGCTTCCCGCTTCCGGTCGCGGTTTCGCCGCGGGAACGGCAATCATTTCCCGCGGCGGACGACAAGCTTTTTCTTTTGCGCGGGAACGGAAAAAAAATCGGATTTCTTCACGAAAACTGTTGACTGCGTTCCTTTCAGCTCCTGTATTTGTCTGCGTTAACAAACGGTTAACGTTTTTGATCAAACAGCAATATCCACACAGACACTCCTATGAACAAAGGTGAACTCATCGAAGCAGTAAAAGCCAACCTCGGCACGGACGCCTCCAAGGCGCTCGCCGAACGCGCCGTCGAAGCCGTCCTCGAGGGCATCAAAGCCGGCATCAAGAAGGACTCTTCCGTTCAGCTGATCGGATTCGGCACCTTCACGGTCGCCAAGCGCGCCGCCCGCAAGGGTGTCAACCCGAAGACCGGCGAGAAAATCAGCATCAAGGCTTCCAAGAACGTCAAGTTCAAGGCCGGAACTGCTCTCAAGGCCCTCGCGGCCAAGGCGAAATAAGGCTCTTGTTTTCGCCCTTCAAGGCGCGTCCGGAAACGGGCGCGCCTTTTTTTTTCGCGGGAGCGTCGTTCCCGCTTTCCCGCTTGCCGCCGCGGGATTCCGCGCCTAATCTTGCCGCATCATGACCGCTTACATCGTTCCGATCGCCGTCGCCGCCGTTCTGCTCGGCGTCGTTTTCTGGGGAATTTCCGCCTACAACGGGCTCGTCGCGCAGCGCAACCGCTTCAAGAACGCGTTCGCTCAAATCGACGTGCAGCTCCAGCGCCGCTATGACCTGATTCCGAATCTCGTGGAAACCGCGCGCGGCTTTCTCAAGCACGAAAAGGAAACGCTGCAGGCGGTGACGGAAGCGCGCAACGCGGCGCAGGCCGCCTCGAAGGCGCTCGGCGGCGATCCCGCGGACGCGGCGGCGCTCGGACGGCTTTCTTCGGCGGAGGGCGCGCTCGGCGCCGCGCTTTCCCGTTTGATGATGGTCTGCGAGGCGTATCCCGACCTGAAGTCCGACCGGCACATGGCGCAAGTGATGGAGGAGCTTTCTTCCGCCGAAAACAAAATCGCTTTCGCGCGGCAGGCCTACAACGATTCCGTGATGAATTACAACACGAGCCGCGAGTCGTTCCCCGTTTCGATCGTCGCGGGAATGTTCGGCTTCGCGGAGGCGGCGCTGCTCGAAATCGAGAACCCGCAGGCGCGCCAAGCGGTCAACGTGAAGTTCTCATGAGCGGGCAGAATATCCTGGACATCCGGAACCTTTCCGTCGTCCGCGGGAACAAAAAAATCTTTTCCGGACTTTCGCTGAGCGTTCCCGTCGGGTGCAACACGGCGATTCTCGGCCCGAACGGCGCGGGAAAATCGACGCTGCTGAAACTGCTCACGCGGGAAATTTATCCCGTCGCGTCGCCGTCTTCGGAGCTGAAAATTTTCGGCGAAAGCCTCTGGAACGTGCGCGATCTGCGTTCCCGCCTCGGCATCGTTTCCAACGACTTGCAGAAAAATTTCCCGGAAGACGCGCTCGGGCGCGACGTCGTGCTTTCCGGCTTCTTTTCGACCTTCGGCGTGTGGAAGGACTTGGAAATCACGCGGGAACAGCGCCGCGTCGCGCGCGGCGTGATGCGGCTGCTGGGCACGGAGAAAATCGCGCATCGGCCCTTCGGCACCTATTCCACGGGCGAGCAGCGGCGCTTCCTGCTCGGACGCGCGCTCGTCAACGCGCCGGAAGCGCTCGTCCTCGACGAACCCACGAGCGGGCTCGACCTCAAGTCCTGCTTCCTGTACATCGGGAAAATGCGGGAACTGATGCGCGCGGGAACGACCGTCGTTCTCGTCACGCACAATCCGGGCGAAATCACGCCGGAATTTTCCCGCGTGCTGCTGCTCAAAAACGGAAAAATCGAGGCGGACGGCACGCGGGAGGAAACGCTGACTTCCGAGCGGCTTTCCTCGCTTTTTGAAATTCCGCTTTCCGTCGTCGGGCGCGACGGCTTTTATTCCGTCGTTCCCGCGAAGGACGAAATTTCCGTTTGCAAAGGCGCGCGAAAACCCGCTAAATAAGCCGCACATCTTTTTTGAAAAGTCATTTTATGAAAAAACGAATCATCGCAGTTTCTGTCCTCGCAGCCGCGGCCGTTCTTTCCGGCTGCATGACTCAGCCGGTCGACCAGCCCGGTTCCCGCCGGCCGGAAGGCACGTGGAACTCCGTCACGGGAACGCTCAGCGACGTGCGCTACTACAACAGCGACGTCGACGCCGTCTACAAGGCCGCGGAAAGCGCGCTGCGGGAACTGAACATTTTCGTGACGGGCTACGACAAGACCAAGAGCGGCTACACGCTTTACGGTCGCGCGGTCGGCGACTACAAAGTCCTCGTCGACATCACGAAGCGCGCGGTTTCCCCGAAGGCGAAGGGCCGAAACGCCGCTCCCGCCGCCGAGCCCGAAACCTACACGGAAGTCAGCGTTTCCTACGGCTCCTTCGGCGATCTCGCGCCGTCGCTGCAGATCATTTCCAAGATTTCCTCGAATCTGCCGAGCGAAGGCTGAACCGGCGTCTCCTTCGCGATTCGGCGAAAAAGAAAACCGTCCCGCGTTCCCGCGGGGCGGTTTTCTCTTGTCCGGACGCGACGCCTTCCCGCGCGGGCGAGAGGTTTTTTTGTTGCTTCGAAAAAACGCCTCCGCAAAAATACCGCGCATGTTCATCCCTCTGAAAAAAATCGTCTCCCTCTCCGCGCTCGCAGCTTGCGCCGCGGCGCTCGCCGGCGCTCCCGCGGAAAGCGTCGCCGCGCCGTCGGCGAAAAATCAGAAGCAAAAGGCGCTCCCCGCGTTCAGCTCCGGCGCGCCGAAACCTTACGGCGCGACGCCGACCGAACCGCAGGTTCAGTGGCAGCGGCTGGAATTTTACGCGTTCACGCATTTCGGTCTCAACACGTTCACCGGCCGCGAATGGGG
>DVOG01000070.1 GCA_018713755.1 Candidatus Spyradosoma merdigallinarum
ACGTCCGGCTTTTCCATGCAGGACATCAACCGTTACCAGTTCCGCCGCAACCGCTCGTCCGATCCCGGCTTGCCCGTCGTTTCTCCGGATTCCGGCGGGAACGCGCGCCGGGAAAATTTCGGCGGGGGCGGGAACGCCGTTTTCGAACAGGAGTAAAATGTTGCCGCAGATCCGAAATCTTTCCGCGGCGCGGAAATCCAGCAGAAAGTCCGCCTGATGCCCGAAGGTTCTCGCGTAAAAAAAATGTTCGCAGGAATCGCGAAACGCTACGATTTCGCGAACCTGCTCTTGAGCGGCGGTTTCTGCCGCGGCTGGACGCGCAGGCTCGTCGCGCGCGTTTGCCGCGAAAACCCGTCTGAAATCGCGGATCTCGCGACGGGCAGCGGCGACGTCGCCTTCGAGCTGCAGCGGCGTCTGCCCGCCGCGCGCGTGCGCGGTTTCGATTTCTGCGCGGAAATGCTCGACGTCGCGCGTTCCCGCGCCGCGAAAATTCCCGGCGCGGAGCGCGTCGTTTTCGCCGCGGGCGACTGCATGGCGTTGCCGCTTCCCGACGCGTCCGTCGACGCCGTGACGATCGCCTACGGCGTGCGCAATTTCGAGGATCGTTCCCGCGGCCTGCGCGAAATGTTCCGCGTGCTGCGGCCCGGCGGCTGCGCCTTCGTGCTCGAATTCACGCAGCCCGCGGCGTGGTTCCGTCCGTTTTACTTTTTCTATCTGAAGCATCTGCTGCCGCTCTTCGCGCGCGTCGCGACGGGGGATCGCCGCGCCTACGAATACCTCGCCGGCTCCATCGCGGCGTTTCCGCCGAAGGAAAAATTTTCCGAGGAGCTGCGCGCCGCCGGCTTTTCCGAGGTGCGCGCCGAGGGCTTCACGGCGTCGATCGTCGCCGTTCACGTCGCGAGGAAATGACCGTGCGCTTCCCGGAACGGAGAACTTTTTCACGCATCGCTCCCGCGAAAATCAACCTGATGCTCGCCGTCACGGGGCCGCGCGCCGACGGTTTTCACGGCGTCGTTTCGCTCGTCGCGCCCGTTCCCGCGCTGCACGATTCGCTGGAGATGACGCTGCTCCCGGACGCGGCGGAAGACGTGCTGGAATGCGCGGCGCCGGGCGTGCCGCGCGACGCGTCGAACCTCGTGCTGCGCGCGGCGGCGTCGTTCCGTTCCCGCGTGCCGGCGTTCCCGCGCGCGCGGTTTTCGCTGAAGAAAAACATCCCGCACGGAGCGGGGCTCGGCGGCGGGAGCTCGGACGCGGCGGCCGCGTTGCGGCTGATGGCGGAGGCGGCGGGAACGCTCGCGCCGCCGGAAGACGCGCTGCGGGAAATCGCCGCGGAAGTCGGCTCGGATTGCCCGCTCTTTCTCGCCGGTGCGCCGGTCATCGTCCGCGGGCGCGGCGAGCTCGCGGAAAAACTTTCCGCGGAAGAAGCCGCGGCCGTCGCCGCCGCGGAATTCATGATTTTCAAGCCGGCGTTCGGCGTTTCCACCGCGGAGGCCTACGCGGCGATGCGCCGCGCCGCGCCTGCGTTTTACACGTCCGAGGCGGAAGCCGAGGCGACGCTCGCCGCGTGGAGGAAAAATCCCCGCGGGAACGCGCTTCCGCTGTTCAACGGCATGGAAGCGGCGGTCTTCCGCAAGCACGCCGCGCTGCCGGCGCTTTTCCGGACGCTGCGGGAACGCTTCGGACTTTCGCCGCGCATGAGCGGCAGCGGAAGCGCGTGCTTCGCCGACGTTTCGGGGCGGAGCGACGTTCCCGCCGTCGCCGCCTGCATCCGCGAATGCTGGGGAAAAACCGCCTTCGTCTTCGTTCCCGCGCGCGCGTAAGCGCGGAGCGCTCTTTTTTGCTTTACAGACGCGGCGCGGCGCGAAATAATCCTCTTTCCTTTTCAATCAACATCCATCCGAAATTATGGGCAATCTCAAGAAAAAGCGTCGTCTCAAGATGAACAAGCACAAACGCCGGAAACGCTCCAAGGCGAACCGCCACAAGAAGCGCATCTGGGGCTGAGTCGGCGGGCGTCGCCGCCGGGCTTTTTCCGGCGTTTCCGCGCTTTTCCGCGGACGCCGGAGAAAAGCGTTCTTCTTTTTTTTCCCGCGCTCGTCCGTGGGATTTTTATTTTATGAGCATTTTGAGCAAAGTCGTCGGGCTGATTTCCCGCAATGACGAGGGCGGCGGGAACGCCGTCTGCTTCGGCGTGATGTCGACGATGACGGAGCGTCCCGGCGAGCGCAAGATTCTCGCGCGCCTCGCCGAAAACGGGCTGACCGCATTTCATCTGCGCCGCCCGCATTGGACTTTGGCCCAGCACAAAAGCTGGCTGGACGCGTTGCCGGCGGAAGTGCGTTCCCGCGTCGTCGTGCACGCGTTCCCGCAGCTCGTCCGCCGCTGCGGACTGGCGGGCTTTCAGTTGCCGTCGCCGGAAACGCCGGTTCCCGCGGGAACGCCGGGCGAGATTTCGGCGCAGTGCGAGGATTATCAGGCGATGCTTCGCGTCGGGAAAAACTGCGCGCGCATCATGCTCGGGCCGGTTTTCCCTCCGAAAAAATACGACGTCACGGTCCCTCGCCGCACTTTGGGCGAATACGCGGCGATTGCCTCGTACTGGCGGCGGCACGGGGGCAGGGCGAAAGTCGTCGCTTTCGGCGGCGTCGACGCGTCCAACGTGCATCTGTGCCGGCGGGCGGGCTTCGACGGCTTCGTCGTCGTGGGCGCCGTTTGGGACGCGCCCGATCCCGTGAAGGCTTTCGCGAATTTGGTTCGGAAATGGTGACGGCGGACAATTCGACGTTCGCGGAGGACATCGCTCCCGACGTGCTCGTGCTTTCGCGGCCGGACGGCTTCGCCGACGTCGTGCTGGCCTCCGCCGTGCTGGAGCCGGCGCGCAAGGCGCTCCCGCGCGCGAAAATCTTTCTTCTCATTCGGGAAAAATACGCCGGGATTTTCTGCAATCATCCCGCGCTCGACGGGCTGATTTTCCTCGACGAGGCCGCGGGGCTGCGCGCGCTCGCCAAAAAGCTGAAGGCCGTTCGCGCCGACGCGCTCGCGCATCTGGCGTATTCGGAATTCGTCGCCGACGCCGCGAAGCTCGCGAAAATCCGCAACGTTTCCGCGTTCGAGGACGATGCGGACGCTGACCGCGACGGCGGCGTGACGCTGGAAGTCATCCCGTCCGAACGGCATCGGGAAACGCACGAGGCGTTTTTCAATTTCGAGGTGCTCGCGCCGTTCGGCGTTCCCGAGGCGGACAAGCCGCGGCTCGACGTTTCTCCCGATCCCGCGGAAAAGCCTTCCGCCGTCGCCAAGCTCGCGCAATACGGCATCGCGGGAACGGACTACGCCGTTTTCAACCTTGACTGCAATCCGCAGGGGCACTACGTCGATCCCGCCGTTTTTTCCCGCGCCGCGGAATGGCTACGGGATCACGCGCCGATGCCGATCGTCGTCGTCGGCGAAAAAAACGACGAGGCGACGCCGCGCTTTCTGCGCTTTTGCCGCACGACGCACGGCACGCCTATCCTCGACTTGCGCGGGCAAACGACGCCCGCCGAGGCGGCGTGGCTGCTTGGCAGCGCGCGGCTGTGCCTTTCCGGGGAAAACGCGTGCGCCTACCTCGCCGCGGCGATGCACTGTCCGCTGGTCGCGCTTTTCGTCGACTTTTCCAGCGGGCGCTGGTTTCCGCTCGGGCATCTGACGACGAACATCTTCACGGGAGCGCACCGGTTCTTCCTCGAGCCGACGTCGTTCTACAACCGCCGGGCGTCGCGGGCGTTCAGCGACGAAAAAATGGCGTCCGCGCTGCAGTTCGCGCTGGCGCTGCGCGACGCCGCCGGGCGCGGGAATCCCGCCGCGGGAACGCCGTCGCGCTGAAATTTTCCGCGGGAACACGTTTCCCGGCTTTTCTCCCTTTATGGCGCTCCCGCGAAAAGACGTTCCCGCAGCGAAAGAGGACACGCTCGTCGGCGTGCTCGAGCGCATCATTTTTTTCAACGACGAGAATTTTTTCACGATCGGCGAAGTTTTCGACGAGGCGACGCGGGAAAAAGTCGTCGTCGCCGGCGCGCTGCCTTCCGTGCAGTGCGGCGAAACGCTGGAGCTGCGCGGCGCGTGGACGAGTCATCCCGCGCACGGGCGGCAGTTTAGGATTTCCTCGTTCGCGTCGCGGCTCCCGTCGAGCGTCCACGGCATCCGAAAATTTCTCGGCAGCGGGCTTGTGCGCGGCATCGGGAAAACTTACGCCGGACGCATCGTCGACCGCTTCGGCGCGGACACGCTGCGCGTCATTTCCCATGAATCGGCGCGTCTGCGCGAAATTCCCGGCATCGGGGAACAGCGCGCGCGCGCCATCAAAAACTCGTGGGACGAGCAGTTCGCGCTGCGCGAAATCATGATTTTTCTGCAGACTTACGGCGTGACGACGGCGCAGTGTCTGCGCATCGTCAAGGCTTACGGCGCGGACGCGAAAAAGGTGCTGCAGGAAAATCCGTATCGGCTCGCGCAGGACATCGACGGCATCGCGTTCCCGACGGCGGACAAAATCGCCGCCAATCTCGGCCTGCCGACTGAGGGCGAACAGCGCGCCGAGGCCGGCGTCGCCTACGCGATGCAGCTCGCCGAGGCGGACGGGCATACCGCGTTCCCGCAACGCGATTTGGAAGAAAAGGCCGCGGAGCTGCTCGGCGTCGATCCCGGCGTTCCCGCCGCGCTCGTTCGAAAAATGCTTGAAAACGGGCGGCTCGTCCGCGCGGAAGGCGTGCAGTTTTCGCGCGGCGCGGACGGGAGCGTTTCCCGCGAGTTCGTTCCGCTTCTGCAGAAAAAAGATTTCGCCGCCGCGGAGCGCGAAATCGCCGCATGCGTTTCCGCCCTCGCGGGAACGCCGGACCGACTGCCGCCCATCCGCGTCGAAAACGCCGTCGCCTGGGCGCAGCGCAAGGCGGGGTTCGCGTTCGCGCCGGAACAGGCCGCGGCGGTGAAGACCGCGCTGTCCGAAAAATTTTCGATCGTCACCGGCGGTCCCGGCACGGGGAAAACCACGATTCTGCGCGCGTTGTGCGCGATTCTGCGCGCGAAAAACGTGCGCGTGACGCTTGCCGCTCCGACGGGGCGCGCCGCCCAGCGCATGAGCGAGGCCGCGGGCGTTGCCGCGGGAACCATTCACCGCATTTTGAGGCCGGATCCGGCGACGGGCGGGTTTTCGCATAACGAAAAAAATCCGCTCCCGACGGATTTCGTCGTCGTCGACGAGGCTTCGATGCTGGACACGAAGCTCGCCGCCGCGCTTTTTCGCGCCGTGCCGCCTTCCGCGCATCTCGTGCTCGTCGGCGACGTTCATCAGCTCCCGAGCGTCGGACCCGGCAACGTTCTGAAAGATCTGATGCGTTCCCGCCGCGCCGCCGTGACGAAGCTGAACGCGGTTTTTCGGCAAGGCAGCCGCAGCGGCATTGTCGCGGCGGCGCACGCCGTGCTGCAGGGCGACGCGCACGTCCCGCAGCCCGTTTCCGAAAGCGTTTTCGATTTCGATCCGGAAGGCGATCTGCATTTCATCCGCGCGACGGGAGCGGAAGACTGCGTGAACAAAACGATCGCGCTCGCGACGCAGGCGATTCCGCGTCTGCTCGGAATCCGATCCGCCGACGACATCCAAGTCATCGTGCCGATGCATCGCGGGAACGCGGGCGTGCGCAATTTCAACGCCGTCCTGCAGAAGGCCTTCAAGCCGGGGCGCGGGAACGAGGGCGTTCCCGCCGCGGGAGGAACGCGGCTGGAGCTCGGTGACAAAGTTCTGCAGAACCGCAACAATTACGAGAAAAACGTGTTCAACGGAGACCTCGGGCGCATCGATGCCGTTTCCGCGGAAGACGGGAGCGTCGGCGTCCGCTTCGCGGAAACGCATGCGGACTACGAGCGCGGCGAGCTCGGAGAGCTTCAGCTCGCCTACGCGATCACGATTCACAAGTCGCAGGGCTCGGAGTTCCCCGTCGTCGTCATCCCGCTCGTCAAGGCGCATTTCATGATGCTCAAGCGCAACCTGATCTACACGGCGCTTACGCGCGGGCGGAAGCACGTGTTCGTCGTCGGCGAACCGGCGGCGTATTCCATGGCGGCGCGCAACGCCGATTCCGCGAGGCGTTGGACGGGCTTGCTCGCGCGCCTCGCGAAATGACGTTCCCGCGGGAACGCGCTCCCGCGTATCGAAAATGCGGATACGCGCGGAAAAGGAGCCGATCGCGGCGTTCCCGTTTCCTGCGGGAGCGCCTTTTTTTTGCGCGGAAAACTCACGGCGTTACGGCGGCGCAAAAAAAAAAGTGCTTGCGGGACTTTTTTTTTTCAGAATCTTGCACCGGAAAATGAGACAGGCTTCTGCGCCGTTTTGTTTCCGAAAAACGACACGAAAACATGCAACAATGGAGGCGTTGCTGTTTCAATCGACAACGTCCAAGTGTCGTATTCCGCGATTCCGGAGCCGTCGGCGTTCGGTCTGCTCGCGGGCTTGGGCGCGCTGGCGCTCGTCGCCTCGCGTCGCCGCCGCAAA
>DVOG01000071.1 GCA_018713755.1 Candidatus Spyradosoma merdigallinarum
CAGGTCGCGAGCGTCGCGCCTTCGCGGATCAGTCGATGGCAGCCGCGCGATCCCGGCTGCTCGACGCATCCAAAAAATAATTACAGAACAGGAAGCAGAAAAGTTTTATGAAAAAAGCATACTTCGCAAAATGCGCTCCCGCGCTTCTCATCGCGGCGCTCGCGCTCGGAATGTTCTCCGGCTGCGATTCTCGCTCAAAGGCGGATGCGCCTGCGGGACAAGCGGCCGCGCCGGCGCGAGCTCCGCTGACGCTGTCGCAGGACGCGGCGGGAACGGTGACGGTGAGCGGGACGGATTTTTCCGCAAAGTTCTCTTCGAAGACGGGGTCGCTCGACGCGCTCGTCTACAAGGGGAAAAACATCTTTTTCGGCGGGAACGGCCCGAAGCTCGACGCTTTCCGCGCCATCGTCAACAACGACGGATGGGCTTACAGAAAATGGTTTCAGTACGGGCTCTTCGACATGGCGCACGAAGTCGTCGGCGCGCCGTATGCCGTGCGAAATTCCGACGGCACGGTGACGTTTTCCGCGCTCGTGCGTTCCCGCGGGAAAAATGAGGGCGTGCTCAAAGGCGACCCGCTGGTTCAGGGAGGAAATCCTTTGACCGGACTTCCCGTGAAAATCGAACGCCGCCGCGCGCTCGGCGAAAACGATTTTTCTTTTCTGACGCAGCAGATTTGGACGGTTTATCCCGACGGCTCGATCGAGCTCGCCGCCTCCATTTCTTCGAATCGTCCGGAGACGGATTTGCCCCGCCTCGGCTACGCGATGGACGTTCCCGCGGCGTTTTCCGATTTCACTTACTACGGCCGCGGCCCGCAGGAAAATTACAGAGACCGCGAGAGCGGCGCCTTCATCGGCATCTATGAATCCTCGGTCAAGGAACAGTTCGTGAACTACACGAAGCCGCAGGAAATGGCCAATCACGAGGACGTCCGCTGGTGCGCGCTGCGCGACGCGAAGGGCGACGGCGCGATCTTCATCGCCTCGCTCGGCGAATTTTCCGCGCAGGCGCTTCCCGTGAAGGCGGAAGATTTGCTGCTCGCTTCGAACACGTTCAAGCTCAAGGAAAAAATCGAGAAAACGCAGGCGACGACGCTTCGCCTCGACGCCGGCGTGCGCGGGCTCGGCGGCGCGAGCTGCGGCCCGGACACGGAGCCGCGCGACAAAGTTTTCGCCGTGCAGACGGATTTCGGCTTCATCATTCGCCCTGTTTCCGCCGATTCCGACCTGTCCGTCCTGGCGAACGTCTCTCCGGCGGGAGCCGTGCCGATCTCGATCGTCCGCGACGAGGCGACGGGCGTCGTTTCCGTCCTGAGCCGCAATGCCGACAAGAAAAAAATTCTCGTCAGCGTCGACGGACGTCCCGCGCAGGAATGCGTCGGGCAGATTCCTTTCCGCGACGGCGGAAAAATTTCCGCCTGGTATGCGGACGGCTCCGGCGCGCGCTCCGAAATGACGTTCCCGAAAATCGAAAAAGTCCGCCCGAAAGTCATTTTCGCGAGTTCGCAGAACAGCGTCCGCGAGGCCGCCGCGAATCTCACGGACAACGATCCCGCGACGCTTTGGCACACGGAATATTCCGTGACGCAGAAAGACTATCCGCACTGGGTGGATTTCGACGTCGGCGAAACCCGGAAAATCAAGGGCGTGAGCTATCTCCCGCGCCAGGACGGGAGCGGCAACGGCGACGTCAAAGGCTACGAAATCTTCGTCAGCGCCGACGGCAAAAACTGGGGCGCTCCCGTCGCTTCCGGGGCATTCTCTTCGGACAAGGCGGAAAAGCGCGTGCTGTTTTCCGCTCCCGTCGAAGCGCGCTACGTGCGCTTCCGCGCGCTTTCCGCGCAGCGCAACGAGGGCTACGCTTCCGGCGCGGAATTTTCCGTGCTCGAAGACTGACGCCTTCGTCGCACGGGACGCTTCGGCGGAGTTCCCGCCGAGAAAAAAGGGCGCAGGGATGCGTCCTTTTTTTTTCCGTTTTTCATAAACAAGAATTATCGAAAGGCAAGAAAGCTATGACGCTTCGGGAATTTTTGGACATCGCCGCCGCGCGGCGGCCGCTCAACACGCCGGAAATTCAGCGCTTCATGGACGCGATGAGCGACGAGGCGCGCCGAATCACGTGCGCGATCAACGGCGCCTACCATTCGCAGGAAGAACTGCGGGAATTGTTCGCTCGGCTTTTCGGCAGGCCGGTTGACCCGACGTTTCGCGTGTTCCCGCCGTTTTACACGGATTTCGGGAAAAATATCACCGTCGGCAAAAACGTCTTCATCAACGCCGGCTGCCATTTTCAGGATCATGGCGGCGTGAGCATCGGCGACGGCTGTCTGATCGGCCACAACGTCGTTTTCGCAACGCTCAATCACGACTTCAATCCGGCGACGCGCGCCGCGATGACGCCCGCGCCGATTAAGCTGGGGAAAAACGTCTGGATCGGATCGAACGCCGTGATTTTGCCGGGCGTGAGCATCGGCGACGGCGCGATCGTCGCCGCGGGCGCCGTGGCGACGAAAGACGTTCCCGCCAACTGCGTCGTCGGAGGCGTTCCCGCGCGGCGCATTCGCGACATCGCGCTTTGAGCGCGCTCCCGCCGCCTCTGCTCCCTTTTCTTCCGAAAAAACAGGTGGAAATCAGCGCCGTTTCGTGATTAAAAAGAACGCATGAAAATTTTGCTGAACGGATACAAGGGCCGCATGGGGCAGGCGATCGTCGCCGCCGCGGAAAACGCCGGCGCGGAGATCGCCGCGAAGAGCGACGTCGGAGAACCTTGGACGCGGGAACAGGTCGCCGCCTGCGACGCCGCCGTCGATTTTTCTTTTCATGAAGCGACGCCCGCGCTCGCGGAAATCTGCGCGGAGACGGGAACGCCGCTCGTCATCGGCACGACGGGGCACACGCCCGAAGAACGCGCCCGCATCGAGGCGGCGGCGAAAAAAATTCCCGTCGTCTGGGCGGGCAACTATTCCGTCGGCGTGAATGTGCTGAACTGGCTCGTCGGCAAGGCGGCCGCGCTGCTGGATTCCTCGTTCCAGGTCGAAGTCGTCGAAATGCATCACCGGCACAAGAAGGACGCGCCTTCGGGAACGGCGGCGAAGCTGATTTCGCTCGTCGAAAACGCGCGCGGGCTCGACGCGTCGGCGGAGCGGCACGGACGCGTCGGGCTCGTCGGCGAGCGTTCCCGCGACGAAATCGGCGTGCATTCTCTGCGCGGCGGGAGCGTCGTCGGCGACCACACGGTCATTTTCGCCGGCGAGGGCGAACGCGTCGAACTGACGCACAAGGCGGAGTCGCGCGCGATTTTCGCCAACGGCGCGGTTCACGCCGCGGGATGGGTCGTCGGCAAGGCGCCGGGAATTTACGGCATGGAGGCCGTTCTCGGGCTCGACGCGTGAGCGCGGGAACGGGACGATTCGAACTTGAAGCCGCGGGAACGTTTCCCGATACTTTTCCTCTGAATTTTCAGCATGCTGTTCCGCAAAAAAATTTTTCTGACGCTTGCGTTCGCCGCGCTCGCCGTTCCCGCGTTCCCGCAGCAGTCCTCGCGGGCGCAGCTTGCCGGGCTGAGCGAAGACGTCGCTTCGCTGCGCGCGGAAGTCGCGCGGCTGCGCATTGAGCTCGACGAGCTGCGCGCGGAAAACGCCCGCCTGTTCGAGCTCGCGGAAAAAAAGATCGATCCCGCGGAGACGCCGGAGGCGAAAGTCGCTTCGCTGCGCGCCGAAGTCAAGGAGATGCTCGCCGTGCAGCGGCGGGAAATCACGGCGGAGACCGATACGAAAATCAAGGCGCTCGCCGACATGACGAATCGCGCGATGTCGGATTTGTCCGGGAGCGTGAACCGCGCCGTCGCCGCGGCCGCCGTCCCCGCGCCCGTTCCGAAGCCGACGGATTTTCCGTCGGGCGGCATTGAATATACGGTCAAGGCCGGCGACACGCTCGGAAAAATCATCGCGCGGCACGGCTCGCGGCAGGACTGGATTCTTTACGCGAATCCCGGCTTGGATCCGGACAAGATTTACGTCGGGCAAAAACTGTTCGTCCCGCAGAAAGACTGAATTTCTTTTGACCATGGCTCAGCAGAAAAAAAGCAGCGGATTGGGACGCGGGCTGAAATCGCTGATTTCCGCCTCGGCGGTCGCTCAGGCGAAAACGGCGTCGTTCAGCCGCGGCAAAAGCGGCGGCGCCTCCGTTCCCGCGCCGCAGAAAAAGACCGTTTCGGCGGCTTCCGCTCCCGCGGGGAAAACGCCCGAAAGCGTTCCCGCGCCGCAGCCGGAGCGCGCGCTTCCGTTTCGCGAGATTTCCGTCGAGGCCGTCGTTCCCGCGCCGCATCAGTCGCGTAAAACGTTCGACGAAGCGGCGCTGCGGGAACTCGCGGATTCCATCCGGGCGGAAGGGTTGCTTCAGCCGATCGTCGTGCGGGAAGTTCCCGACGGGAAATTCGAGCTGATCGCCGGCGAGCGCCGTTGGCGCGCGTTCCGCCTGCTGAAGCTGAAGATGATCCCCGCGCGCGTCGTCGAGGCCAGCGACGCGTCGAGCGCGGCGATGACGCTGATCGAAAATCTGCAGCGCGAAGATTTGAACCCGATTGAAGAGGCCGTCGGGCTGGGCAGCCTGATGCGGGATTTCAACCTGACGCAGGAAGCGGTCTCCGAGCGCGTCGGCAAGGCGCGCTCGTCCGTGGCGAACGCGCTGCGGCTGCTTTCGCTCGAACCGGAAATCCAGGGCTTCGTCGCCTCCGGAATGCTTTCCGCCGGGCACGCGAAAGTGTTGCTGAGCGTGGAAGACAAGGCGCAGCGGCTGCTGCTGGCGCGGCGTTTCGTCGAGACGCAGTGCAGCGTGCGCGCCGCGGAAGATTTGGCGAAGCGCGCGCGGGAAGGGAAGACGCTCGTCCCGGCGGAATCCGCGGAGCCCGTCGTCCGCAGAATTTCCGAGGAAATTTTCCGCATCGAGAAACTGCTTTGCTCGCGTTTTCACACGAAAGTGCTCGTCAAGCACGGCAAGAAATCCGGAAAAATTCTCATAGAATACCGCGGGAACGACGAGCTCGCGCGCCTGCTCGAGTGTTTCGGCGTGAAGGACTGACGGCGGGAACGGAAAATCCGTCCGCCCGCGTTCCCGCGCCTTTCGTCGGAAAACAAGAACGGAGAAAATTTTTTTTCATGTCCCAGAGAACCGTCCGCATCAACGAACTTCTGCGCCGCGAAATCAGCGACCAGCTTCACGAGCGCTGGCGTAGCGAGAGCGTGCGCATCACCGTGACCGCCGTCGAAATTTCGCCGGATTTGCGCGACGCGCGCATTTATTACGCCGTGCTCGGCGGAAACGAGGAAAAAGCCGCGGCGCGGCGCCTGCTCGAGCGCGTGACGAAAACGCTGCGCATGGAAGTGGCGAAGCGCGTCATTCTGAAATATACGCCTGCCTATCGTTTCATCGAAGACCGCGGCGCGGAAGGCGGCGTGGCGCTGCTGAACCGTCTCGACGAAATCGCCGCGGAGGACGCCGCCCGCGATGCGCGTTACGGGAACGTCGCCGCTTCCGGGGACGACGGCGAGTCCGCGCGGGAACGGCAAAAATCTTGACAAGACGGCGCTCCCGTAAAAAATAGCGTTTCATCGTGATTCACGGATTACATCGACTTCGCCGGACGGCGCTGCTTCTCCCCGCAGGGGAGTAGATTTCTTTTTCTGCGGAGCGGCGGACCGCAGAGATTCCGCCGAAATTTTTCCGTCGGGAACCGCGTTCCCGCTCCGGATTTTTTGCAGCCGTTCAACCACCTTTTTTATTTATTCCGAATGCAACACAACAAAATCACGAAATATTCCGCGTTCCCGCAGATTGAACTCAAAGACCGGCAGTGGCCGGACAAGCGCATCGAGAAAGCGCCGATCTGGTGCAGCGTGGATTTGCGCGACGGGAATCAGGCGCTCGCCGTTCCGATGAACGTCGACGAAAAAATCGAAATGTTCCGGATGCTCTGCGACATCGGGTTCAAGGAAATCGAAATCGGATTTCCCTCGGCGTCGGACACCGAATTCGCGTTCACGCGCGCCCTCATCGAAAAGAACCTCATTCCGGACGACGTCACCGTGCAGGTGCTCGTTCAGTGCCGCGAACATCTGATTCGGCGCACCTTCGAGGCGCTTCGAGGCGCGAAGCGCGCGATCGTCCACATCTACAATTCCACGTCCCCGCTGCAGCGGCGCATCACCTTCGGGAACGCGACGAAAGAGCAGATCAAGCAGATCGCCGTCGACGGCGCGAGCCTCGTCAAGGAACTGCTCCCGGAAGCCGGCGACACGGAAATCCGCCTCGAATATTCGCCGGAAAGCTTTTCCGACACGGAAGTCGAATACGCCGTCGAAGTCTGCGAAGCCGTCATGGACGTTTGGGGACCGACGCCGCAGAACCCGATTATCCTGAATCTGCCGGAAACCGTGCAGTGGACGACGCCGAACGTCTACGCCGACATGATCGAAAAATTCGGCCGCATGATTTCCCGCCGCGACAGCGTCGTCATCTCCCTGCACACGCACAATGACCGCGGGACTGGCGTCGCGGCGACCGAGCTCGGGCTCATGGCGGGAGCGGACCGCGTCGAAGGCACGCTCTTCGGGAACGGCGAGCGCACGGGCAACCTCGACATCGTCAACGTCGCGCTCAACATGTACACGCACGGCATCGAGTCCGGACTGAAGTTCGACAACCTGCCGGCGATTCGCGAAGTCTACGAGCGCTGCACGCGCATGCCCATTCCCGCGCGTCATCCGTATGCGGGCGATCTCGTTTTCACCGCGTTCAGCGGCTCGCACCAGGACGCCATCAAAAAAGGCATGGACGCGCGCGGCGATCTCGGCGGAGACGCTCCGTGGCGCGTGCCGTATCTGACGATCGACCCGACGGACATCGGCGCGAACTACGAGGCGATCATCCGCATCAATTCCCAAAGCGGGAAGGGCGGCATCGCCTACATCCTCGATCGCGATTTCGGCATCGATTTGCCCAAGCTGATGCATCCGGTCGTCGGGCGCGTCATCGGCGGCATCGCGGACAAGCGCGGACGCGAGCTTTCCCCGAAGGAAATCCACGACGAATTCATGGCGCGCTTCGTCAACGTTTCCGAGCCGCTGCGTCTGCTCGTCTTCGAGTCCAACTCCGAAAACAAGCCGATCGTTTCCTGCACGGCGGAAGTGCTGTATCAGGGAAAACAATACAAAATTTCCGGAAGCGGGAACGGCCCGATCAACGCCTTTGTCAAGGCGATTCACGCGCAGGGCTGGAAAAACTTCACGCTGCGCGATTACCGTTCGCACGCGATCGGAACGGGATCGGCGACGGAATCCGCCGCCTACGTTTCGATTTCGCGCGACAGCGACGGAAAAGTTTTCTGGGGCTGCGGCATCGACACGAACATCGAACTCGCCGGGCTGCTCGCGCTCGTCTCCGCGTTCAACCTCTCCCGCAGAATCTGAACGCGCAAGACGAAACGCGCTCCGCTGCGCGTTCCCGCAAGTGCGAAAAAAGAGCGTTCCCGCAACTCCCGCAGGAACGCTCTTTTTTCGCGGCTTTCGGCGCGCCTCACCCGCACTTTGGGCGGGAAAATTTTATGAATTTTTCGCGAGTATAGGACTCGGGCAGTTACAAGACCGTGGCGGCGGAGTCGGGCAATGCATTGGGGCTGCTGTCAGGGATGGCGGCGATTTCCAATTCCTGAATTAATGTTCTCAAGTCGCGAATTTCTCTCCGGGATTTCGTATTATTTTGATTGAGTTTCTGCATGATGCTGAGCCAATATTCAAGCAATGCCTTCACTTCTCCCGGATTGACGATTTGGCACCTGAGCGTATTTGCAAGCTCCACGTAGACTTTGCCGAAATTGATTGCCACAAGCGCAGAATACGACGTAAAGGCATAGATTGCCTCTTCAGGAGAGGCATCGTCAAAAGCACGATTGGCGATTAATGCAGAAGTCACACGCCGCTCCCATTCGGCTTTCAGGATTTCGATGCCATTGCTTTGCATAACAGCGTTACGCAGGTCGTCTTCATCTAAATCAGCACCTATGGCTCTCGCGTCACGATAAAAGTTGTCCCATCCCTCCTCAAAGTCGTAATTCTCCGAGAAGACGAATAAGCCACCGACGAAATGTACGTTTATCGTATCATCCTCTTCATCCAGTCGGACGGAATAAACCTTGTCCCAAGGGATTGTCATGTTTGATTCGTTTAGCTTGACACCGTCTGGGGAGAGCGTGATGGCCGCCTCGTCGGAATCATCGATCGCTTCCTCATTTTCTCCTTCGTCAAGGTGTTCAAGCAATAAACCTAGTGCACCGCCTGCGAGTGCGCCAATTGGTCCTAAAACCACACCGCCAATTCCTGCCCCAAAGATTGCTGCTTTTATTTTTCCCATGGATTATTGTCCTTTCGTGTATTGTTCGCGTCAAAGAGTGCGGGAGGCCTTGTCGCAGATTTCGGCTACTCGACGGTCAAGTCGCGTCTTGATTACGCGGCGTATGCGGAAGGCGGGAGGATCTCCCGAAGGCCGGTCGCCATTCGCGACCAACCACGCCTCCATCAGTTGGGTCACCTGTTGGCTTGGCACACCTTTCGCAGGGAGATCCAGGTTCGGCCTGTAAGGCGGGTCCCCTCTGTTTGTACCGTATTGTTGGGCGAGGGCGTCCAATGTCGCCATGGGGAGATCTCGCGCGAGCGCCTCCTTCTCGAGCAGGTAGGCCAGATACGCACGCTCAAAGGCCTGCAGATGCTCGGCGAACAAGCGTTTCGCCTTGCCCTTGAGCTCAGGCGTACTGCGCACCGGCTGATGCCCATCGGGCGAAGAAGGCCGCGAGGAGCCCTCTTTGCCTTTCCGTTGCCGCACGATATAGAAGAGGGCAAGGCCAGCGAGAATGATTATTCCAAGCAGGAAGAGTTTGTTCATTTAGATTCCCTCCAGGAGGCAGCCCAATTCGCGCAGACCTTCATTCAGTGTCGCCTCGCGCGCAGCCAATGTTTTGGCCTCGGCCTCCAACGCGCGAAAGTTTTGCTTCAATGTATCATGATTTTCTTTAGCACGTTTCAGCTCTTTTTGACGATCGCCGGTGTAAGTTTCGTATTGGTTGCAGATCTCCAAGAATGCGGTGTCAAAAATCTGAACGAATCCATTCTCCAAGTAGCAACGAATGTTTTCTATTTTTTCCTTCACTGCTTTTACCGCGATGTCGCATGCCTTAGCGTTCGCTGTCTGTGCACTCTCTCCGGTAAAGATTGTGAAGAATTGCTCGAACCGAGAAGGCACTTCGGCGTAAATTTCCTCGGGGTCGACCAATTCTTCGAAACGCAGTGCATCCAAGGCGTTATGAAGGGTCAGATCCAGCGAGGGAATCACGATTTCGTCATAGATGCCGGCGTTCACGGCGTCCGTATCCAACAACTTCGTCACATCTTCTAATCGATTACGCAAATCGGCGGAGGCTTTATCTATGATTGGCATCACCGTGGGGACGAGGGTGTTTCGCACTAATCGCGACAATTTGTTGGGCACACGCACCTTCAGTTTCATGGGAACGCCGCCGCACGCCTCCGCAGTACTGATCAATGCCGTCTCAATCGCCGACACCTGTTGGCTCAGTGCGGCGCTAATCTCCTCTCTCCTTCGCGTGACCTCGCGTATGAATCCCGCGCGCACCTTTTCCTTAGTTGCCGTGAGTTTGTTTTGGAACTTTTTGTATGACTTGATTTCTTTGTCGCACTCTTCGATACTTCGCTGCGAGTCTTTAACCTTGAGTTCCGCTTTAACACGTTGTTCAGAACAGACGATGACTGCTTTTCGGTAAGCATCTGTGAGGAGTCCGCGGATACGGTTGATACGTACGTGACCTTCGCGGGCGTAGAGCTTCTTGGAGAGTGTTTCGGCCAAACAGTCGGGGTCGAATTCCGTGATCTCCTGATATTGGAAGTCTTCCCAGTATCCGGCTTCCTCCTCCGTCAGCTCTTCGCCGCGGTCGGTTTTGGCCTTCAGCAATACCCCGAGGGCCGAGTAGGAACAGATGGTTTCGTTTTGCCCGAAAAGGCCCATCTTTTTGTAACGCTCCTCGTTGCCATACCGCTTGATTGAGGCCTTGGCTGCTTTGTAGCCCTCCGGCTCGGTGTCGATTTGATTTTGGACGAAGATGCGCGCATCCGCCGCTGTGGAGGGGAAGTAGCTCTGGAAGAACTCCACGTCCGCCGCAGCCGCTCCGCGGACCTTGAGCACGTAGATAACGGCATGAGCTTTGGAAACCCAGTTGGCGGTCTCGATGGAGTTGATGACGTTGGAGTCATTCAGTCCGGGAGTGTCGACGACGCGGATGGCTTTGATGCTCTCATTGTGCAGGCGCACGGTCACGGATTTCACGAAAGGCGTATAGGTGCCTTTTCCGCTGTTGGGGTCGGTGACGTATTCATCGAGTTTGCGGAGGTCGTCGACACGCACCGTCTCGTGACGTTCAGGCAACACATACGCGCTGAGGCGAGCCCCGCGCTTGGCGCATTGTTCGACGCGTTTGTCCAACGCTTGAAGTTCCTTCTCGGAGTATCTCCCCCGGATTTCGTTCCACTCGTTGCGGTCGTAAAAGGTAACCTCAAAGTAGGGGTTCTGCTCTTCCGTGTACTCGATGAAGGTCAGCTTGGCCGTCAATGGCGTGTCGAAGGATGGCAACACAGTATCGCCGAAAATCAACGCGTTGAGCAATGAAGATTTTCCGGCCTTTACCACGCCGCAGACGGCGACGGTGTAGGGCTCATTGAGCAACGTCGTGATTTCGTTGCGAAGCCCTTCCTCCGTGATGGTCGTGTCTTTGAAGTGAATGGGGAAAATTCCGACCTCGCGCATTTGCGCAAGCCCGGAACCGATGTGCTCCAATGCCTTAGTCAATTCTGGGGATTCAAACTTCATGGGTTAAAAACCTTTCTGTTGCAGTTAAACGATTATCGAGACAGCTCAACCAACTCGTCCAACCATTGAATCAGGTTGTTCTTCTGGCTACGCTCTTGTTTCTTGATGCCGGAACGGTCGTATGCTTCCAACAGGTCGGCAACCGCCGCCGAGAAGGAGTGCGACTCCAGCTTGCTCAACACATGCTTCTTAAAGCGATCGCTCAAACGATTAGATGATGCCGCGTCAAACGACCAGATCTGCATTGCCGCGACGGTCGCCTGATAGACCTGGTTCGCAAACGCGGCGATGACTTGCCTCGCGACCTTCCGCTGCTCTCGGTTTGTCGTCTTATTGGGTAGGATGCACGCCACTCCCTGAAAGAAATCTTCATCAAGCAACGTATCTGTCGAATAAGCCAACAACGCGGTACGCACCGCATCCGGGGTTAGCCGAAAGCTCCCATTGGGAAGCCGAATCGCCCAGTCCGAGCACTTGTCCCGCGACAGGGACTCCAGCATTCCGAATAAATGCTTCAACTGACCAATTTGTTTTGTTGATAGGTTGGCGCCCCGCCTGAAAACGCCGCCCAGCCCTGCCTTCAATGTATGCTTCGCCGTCAAATCTGCGGCCTGTCGCCGCATGGCTTCGAAGAATCGGCGGTTCTTTGTCAGGAAATCCCGAACGTTGGCCTCGTGGTTGTCGCGGACAACCTGAGCGTTGTTCCCGAGCAATGTTTGCTTGAAGATCGCCAATCCATTCAGAACGGTATGCAGGCTCTCGCGCCATTTCGCCGCATCCGGGCGCACGAGGGGGGGACAAGGACTTTTCACGTTTTGCGCAATAAGGCAGGATGCCCATCGGGCGCAGACCGTTGCGCTTGCACTCCTCGCGAATGGATCTTACGATCTCAATGCGTTTGGAAGCGGGCTTTTTCAGATCCGCTTTGCTCAAAATCAGATAGAAGGTCTTGCCGCTCTTTGCAATCTCTTGGAGATACTCCAAAGAATCAAGCTGAATAGTGCCGTCGCTCATTTCCATCAGAAAGAGTACGATATCCGCGTGTTCCACGGCGTTGTGGCTGATTTCCGCGTCCGTCTTGTTCCCTTGGCCGACATCCTCCTCCGGCGGATCGAAGCCTGGCGTGTCAATCACCACCAAGTCCTTCAGCGATTCCACCGGAAGCTCGATAATGAACTCCAGAAAGTCCGCGTTTGTGGCGACCGTGGACACCTTTTCCTGATATTCCTCTTGGGAATAGACATGGCCGGCCTTGTCCGTGATGCGCAATGTCTCGCCGTAACGGAAGTATGTCGCGCATCGCGTGGTGCGTTCCAACTTCACCGGCGCCAATGATTCCCATTCCGGCCCCAACGTCGATTTGATGAAGCTGGACTTGCCGCAACTGTATTTGCCGGCAAGCGCGACGCGCAGATCGTCGTCGACTTTTTCTCCGGCCCGCATGCCCTCCGCCTGCAGTTCGCTGATTCGGTCTCGGATGTTCGCGGGAACGAAAACACCCTTCTTAATCAAAGCTTCTACAGTCGACGCAGCTAATTTCAATGCGCGCCTCCAGTCCGCGGGCTGAGGTTGTGTTGCCATACCCTACTTCTTTTCCGCCAATATCTTTTCGTTGCGCGGCTTACGCGTTTGCGGCGGCTCTCAAAGCCTTGCTATCTTCGACGATGGCTGTTCGCTTTGCGCGGAACTCGGATAACGTTTGGGCGTCTTGCGAGCGCAACTGGTCGATACTGCGCTTAGCCTCTTGGATACGTTCCATCAACGGACGAATGACCGCATCCTGATAAGGCTCGTTCAGCGCTTCCAGAAGTCGCCCCGCGATACTATCGGCGGTTTGTCGTGCCAGCGATTCATACTTTTCTGCCTTGACCTTCGCCGCAATTATGCCACCTGCCGTCTCTAATGGATTGAGGTCTTTGACGATCTTCCCGCACTTCCCCAAGATACGCTTTAGGAAGCCGCCTGATCCATTGTCCTGTTTATCCATCGAACGCATGACTTTCGTCGCGCAGCCTGTCGTCGCGGCGGCGGTAGGCGTAAAGACGACCGACAATACTACGGTCGTGGCGGTCTGCACCGCCATGTCGCGGACACGTTCAATCGTTGCCAGCATATCGTTCAGACGCACGTCCAGGTTCTTGCAGAGCCCTTCCCCCGGGCTGAAGTCTTTGATATGCCGTTGTGTAAAATCCGTGGCGGACTGTTGGATGGCTACAATCATCGTGTGGATGGAATTCTTGCGAGCCTCCTCATCTTGCGCGGTCGTGATGGTGCCCTCATAGCTCATCATGGTACCAAAAATCTCCTCTCGCAGTTTGTCCTCCAACGCCGCAAAGGTCGATTGGCGCTTCCGTGCATCCTCCTCCAACAAGGCAAGATCGGTCTCAATACGTTGCTTTTCCGCGTCCAACTGGGAGCTGTCATAGCGTAATTGACGCCCTTGTTCGTCCAGGATGTCCGCCAATTCCAAGGCAGTTTCTTTGAACCGCAAGACTTGCCGCTTACGTGCCAGTTGCGGGATCTCCTGCAACAAGTGCGTGCGCAGGAACGCCAACAGCTCGGCGGAATCCTGTTTTGTCGAAAAAGTGAAGACTCGGTCCGCCACGTGTTTGCTCAGCGCCAACACGCCCTTCTCCGTCAAGGACTCAAGCTGACGGATGGCTTCTGTCTTTACGGCTTCCAAACTCTCAGAGGACTTTTTCAGGTCGCACTTGGTCAGTACGAAAATCAGATTCTTGGCAATCATGGACATGCGCGGGTCAGCAAGGAAATCCACTACGGACTGCTGAATCGTGCCATCCGTGATGGGCAGGCACACAATGGCCGCATCCAAAAAGGCCAGGTAGTTATAGGTGACGGCCGCTTCTTCGCGTCCCAAGCTGTCCATGCCGGGCGTATCCACGAAGACAATGTCCTCATGGAAATCCCCCGTCTCCGGGAATTGCGCCACGCCGACGATTTGCTTCTCCGCATTGAGACCGGCAATCAGATCATCGAACTCCATGAAGCTGACCTGTCGCCGTTCTTCTCCATCATCTAGCCAATAAAGAGGTTTTTCAATTTCCTTACGAAATTCCACCAAACAAACGGATTTTGTCGTCGGATCTAAGGCCACGGGCAGATTGCTTCCGATCAGCGCGTTAAGCAAGCTCGTTTTCCCTGCGCTGAAGGGACCGATTAGTCCAATTTTTGCCGACGGTGTCGTAGCGATTTCTTCCGCTCTTGCTGAAATGCTTGGGACATCATACTTGACGGCAAGGGACTGAACAAGTGGTTGGAGATTTTGTTTCATGACAGGAATTATATTGACGAGACGCATTCTGCCCCCCCCCCACTTTGTCAAGTTTTTTTTGCGAAGAGCGTTCCCGCAGCTTCCGCAGGAACGCTCTTTTTTCGCGGCTTTCGGCGCGCCTCACCCGCGCCTGCCGATTTTCAGCAGCCGCGCCAGCCGCCGACGCAGCGGTTCGTCGAAAAATTTCAGGAAAAGATACGCCGTGAGGACGTTCCCGGCGACGAGCGGCAGCGCCGCCGGCCATGCGTCCGCAAACGTGCGTCCGCTCCCGAAAAACCACGCGTAAAAAAGATAAAACGACGGGTAATGGATGATGTAGACGGGGTAGGAAATGTCGCCGAGGAAGCGGCAGATTTTTTCCGAAACGGCGCCGGGCGCGCTTCCGGACGCGCCGAGAAACACGATGCAGGGGAACGCGAAAATCACGCAGAAGGCGTCGTAAAGTCCGTTTTTCAGCAAGTCCGCCTCGCCTCCGACGTAGGGCGCGGAAAGCAGCGCGGCGACGCATCCCGCGCAAATCCAGAACGCGCCGCGGATTTTCGCCGGGCGGAAAACGCGCGCCAGCAGCAGCCCGGCGGGAAAGGAAAAGCCGAGGCGCAGCAGGCCGCCGCAAAGCCCGTTGTCGAAAAGTTCGCCGATCGCGCCGTTGTCCGTGTTTTTCTGGACGTCGAAATCCGCGAGCGACCAGCCGACGCCGATGTGCCCGAAGCCGGAGAGATTGCCGGCGGCGAAGCCCGTCAGCCCGAGCGCCGCCAGCGCGACGAACGCGGCGAGCGCCGCCGTCGGAAGCCGCCTCAGGACGAGCGCGTAGAAGATGTTTCCGAGGTATTCGAAAAACAGCGACCAGCTCGGCCCGTTCAGCGGGAACATTTCGCCGTTCCCGCGAATTTCCGCCGCTGTTCCGGGACGCGCGGGAATCAGAAAAATCGAAAGCAGAAACGCGAGTGCGACCGCGGGAACGCCGACTTCCGTCCCGTCCCAGCGCACGCGCCCCTGCACGAAAAAGCTGACGACGCCGAGCAGCGCGCCGACGCAGATCATCGGGTGCAGCCGCACCAGGCGCCGCTTGAAGAAATCCGCCGTCGTCATCCCTCCGGCGTTCCCGTTCCCGCGCCAGCGGGCATCGTAGGCGTAGCCGATCACGAAGCCGGAAAGCATGAAGAAAAAATCGACGGCGAGGTAGCCGTGATTGAACGTTTGGTCGAACGGGCTCGTCGCGAAAGCTTCGAACACATGGAAGCCGAGCACGACGAGCGCGGCGACGCCGCGCAGCCCGTCGAGAACGATGTAATGCGGCTTGCTGTCGGAGAAAGCGGCGGAAGGCGCGTCTGCGGCGTTCATGCGTCTTCTTGCTTCCGGACGAAAGGCGTTTTCGGCGCGACGAGCATCGCCGCCGCGGGAATGACGAGAAGCGAGAGCAGCGTCGCTGAAATGAGCCCGCCGAACTGAACGACGGCGAGCGGCCCGAGCAGCTCTCCGCCGGGCTCGTCAATCGCGAGAATCAGCGGCAGCAGCCCGAGCTCCGTCGTCAGCGACGTCATGATGATCGGCACGACGCGTTCCAGCGAGCCGGCGCGCACGGCTTCGGCGGAGCTCATGCCGCTTTTGTAGAGATCGCGGTAGCGGCTGAGCAGAATCAGCCCGGAGCGGACGCCGAAGCCGACCACGGTGACGAAGCCCACGATCGAGGCGACCGACAGAATCGGCGCGACGTAATGCCCGCTGAAAACCGACGCGAGCGTTCCCGGCGAGGCGAGGAAAACCGCGGCGATTCCGCCGATGACGCACAGCGGAATGTTCACGAGCGCGATCGCCGCGCTGCGCAGACTTCCGAGCGAAACGGAAAGCAGAAACAGGACGGCCACGAAAATGCCCGCGCCGAGCAGGTAAAGCCGTTGCGCCGCGGATTCCCGCGCCTGAATCGTTCCCGCGTATTCGACCGTGCAGCCCAGCGCGTGCATCGCGGGATCGAGCTTTTCGCGGCACGCGTCGACGAGGTCTCCGATATTGGAGTCCGGCGCGGGATTGCACGAAATCATCGCCTTGCGCATCGTGCCGTCGCGCAGAATCAGATTCGTGATTTCTTCGCGGGAAACGACGGCGGCGTCGCCGAGGCGGATGCTTTTGCCGTTCCCGCCGATGAGCTCGAGGCTGCGCACGTCGTCGAGCGACGCCCGCGCTTCCGGCGCGAGGCGCATGACGATGTTCCAGCGGTCCTGGTTGCGGATGACTTCGCCGAGCGTCAGTCCGTTGAAGGCGGCGGAGACTTGCGCGGCCGCGTCCGCGGCGGTGAGTCCGAAGGCACCGAGAATTTCGCGGTCGTAGCGGATGCCGATCGTGTCGACGAGCACTTCGCGGTTGGCGCGCGCTTCCGCCGCTTCGGGCATCGCGTCGAGAATTTCCTTGGCTTTCAGCGCCGCCGCGCGGATTTGCGGGAGCTCCGTGCCGTAAATGTTGATCGCCATTTCGGAATTGGAGCCGGAGAGCGCCGCGCTGATGCGGTGCGCGAGCGGGTAGCCGATCATCGTGCTCGTTCCCGGAATGCCCTCGATGACGTCGCGGATTTCTTCGCGCAGCCGCCGCTGGTCTTTTTCCAAATCGACGCGGACGAGAAGTTCCGACGCGGAGACCGGTTCGGCGTGCTCGTCGTTTTCCGCGCGTCCCGTGCGCTGCGCGACGCTGAGCACGCCGTCGATTTTTTCGATGTTTCGCGCGCAGGTGCGGGCGATGCGTTCCGTTTCGTCGAGCGATGTCCCGGGAACGGTGTTGATGAAAACGGTGTAGCAGTCTTCGTTGAACGGCGGAAGAAAGCTCGCGCCGAACGTTCCCGCGAGGGCGAGCGCTCCCGCCGTCAGCGCCAGCGTTCCCGCGACGACCGCCTTCGCGCGCCTCATGCAGAAATCCAGCGCCGGCGCGTAGAGCATCCGAATCCGGCGCACGGAAAAGCTTTCGCCGTTCCCGCCGTCGGCTTTCCCCGCGTTTTTCTTTTCGCGGAAAGCGAGCGAGCACAGCGCGGGAATGACCGTCACGGCGACGAGCAGCGACATCGCGAACGCGAGCATGAACGAGATGCCCAGCGGGCGGAAAAACTGCCCTTCCAGCCCGGAGAGGAAAAGCACGGGCGAGAACACGAGCAGAATGATCGCGGACGACGCGCCGATGGCGCCGAGAATTTCGTCCTTCGCCGCCATCAGCACGGCGTATTTCGACTTGCGTTCCCGCGGCGGGAGCGCGGCGTTCCGCGAAAGCTTGCGCCAAGCGATTTCGACGAAAATAATCGCGTTGTCCACGACGTCGCCGACCGCGACGGCGAGCCCGCCGAGCGTCATGATGTTCACCGCGATGCCGAACGCCGGGAACAGCATCATCGCGAACAGAACGGACAGCGGCATCGCCGCGAGCGTGACCAGCGCCGTGCGCACGTTCAGCAGCGTCAGGAAAATGACGAGCATGACCACGATGCCTGCCGTGATCAGCGTTTCCGCGCCGTTGGCGAGAGACATTTCGATGAAGTCGGACTGGCGGTAGGCGTCCGCGTGCAGCGCCATGCCCGGCGGAAGCTGGCTCACGGAAAATTCGCGGACGGCCTGGTCGAGCGCGCGCGTCAGCTCCTGCGTGTTCGCGCCGGGAACTTTCTGCACGGAAAGAATCACGGCGTCGTCGCCGAGGAAGCCGGCGTTCCCGCGGCGCGGCGCGCCGTCGATGCGCACTTCCGCCAAGTCTTCGATTTTCGCCGTTCCCGAAAGGTGCGCGGGAACGAGCGCGCGGCGCAGATGCTCCGTCGTTTCGACGCGGGATTCCTGCTGGATCGGCAGCTCCATGCCCGCGGCGTTTTCAAGATAGCCCGCGGGCGCCGCCGAGCCTGCGGCCTCGACCGCCGCCGTCAGATCTGCGAACGAAATTTTCGCCTGCCGCAGTTTCGCGGGATCGTAAATGACTTGGTATTCCGGAAGCCGGCCGCCGAGCACCGTGACTTGGCCGACGCCGGGAACGGCGAGAAGGCGATTGCGCAGACGGTATTCCGCCAGCTGGCGCATGTCGAGCATGAGCTGCTTCTTTTCCGTCTCCGGGAGGTTTTTCGCCGAAGCGTCCGGCGTCAGCGCGATGAGCATGATTTCGCCCGTGACGGAAACGATCGGCGCGAGCTCCGGAGAAACGTTCTGCGGGAGCGCCGCGCGCACGCCGGAAAGCCGCTCCGCGACGATCTGCCGCGCCAGGTAAATGTCCGTGTCCCAGTCGAAATCGACCCACACGAACGAAAGCCCGCCGCCCGACGACGAGCGTACGGACTTCACGCCCGCCGTGCCGTTCATCGCCGACTCGACGGGAATCGTCACGTAGCGTTCGACCTCTTCGGCGGAAAGCCCGCTCGCCTCCGTCTGAATCGTCACGCGCGGAACTTTCAGCTCCGGAAAAACGTCGACGGGAATTTTGCGGATCACGAAAACGGAACACGCGACGAGCAGCGCCGTGAGCAAAAGCACGGTGACGCGTTTCCGCAGACAAAAGGAAATGAGAGCGTTCATGGCGCGGGAACTCCGGCGGAATCAGTGTTCTCCCTCGTGGAATTTTCCGTCCGCGTGAAAATGCCCGGCGGCTTTTTTCGCGGGACCGTTCCCGTCCGAGGGAAGGACGTATTTGAGCTCGTAGCCGCCTTCGGAAACGACGGTTTCGCCGACGGCGACGCCTTTGACCGGCGTCATGCCGCGGCGCGACGGGAGCGTTTCGACCTTGCGCGCGAAGAACGCGTTTTCGTCGTGCGGGTCGCGGACGAAGACGACGTCGTCCGTCCCGACTTTGATGACGGCGCTCGAGGGCACGGAAACGAACGCGCCGCCCGCCGCGTCGCGCGGGAACACTTCGAGCCGCGCGATTTGTCCGGGATAAACGGGAAGGTCCGTTTTTTCCGGCGCGAAATAAATCACGCGCGACTGCGTGGCCTCGTCGACCTGCGCCGCGGCGCGCAGCGTTCCCGCGAGGCGGCGCGTCTCGTCGCCGACTTCGATCGCGAGGCGCGCTTCCGCGTCGGAAAAATCGTCGTTCCCGAACGCGGTTCCCTTGAATTCCAGCGG
>DVOG01000072.1 GCA_018713755.1 Candidatus Spyradosoma merdigallinarum
GTGGGCTCGGAGATGTGTATAAGAGACAGGCGCGTGCGCATTCCGGAGCGGCCCGGCGCGCTGCTCGACGTGCTCGACTGCGCGTTCCCGCAGTGCAATCTGCTCGAATTCCAGTACGGGAAAAACGACGCGGAGGCCGCGTGGTTCACCATCGGCGTCGCCGTTTCCGACGCGCAGTTCGACGCGCTTGCGGAAACGCTCGCCGCGCAGAAAATCGAGTGGCGCAACGTCACGGGCGACGCCGACGTGCAGTTCCGCGTCATTCCTTACGACGAAAAGCTGATGCGCGCTCCCGCGTTTCTGCGGCTTGACTTCTACGAGCGCTCCGGCGCGCTCGCCGAATTCCTGCGGAAGTACCTCGGCGCGGACGAAAACATCTGCTACTTCAACTACCTTTACACGGGCGAACGCGTCGGGCGCGCGCTGATCGGCATCGAATTTTCCGACCTCGCCGCGCGGGAACGCTTCCTGAAAAACTTGCCCGAATCGGGCGCGGCGTTCCGTTCCTGCGTCGTCGTGGACGGCCCGGCGGCGGCGCGGCTCTCCGGCCGCGAAAACGGCGGGAACGGCTGAGTTTTTTTTCAAAAAGAACATCTTAAAAATTCGTCTTCATGAGCATGCGGCAAAACACGACGGAGAGCATTCTTTCGGAAAAAACTTTTCGCGAAGCGGAACGGGAACGCGGCGGGAACGACGTCTTCGCGTCGAGCCGCGAATGCTCGTGGGCGGATTTCAACGCGCTGCCGCTGCCGAACCGGCGTATGGAGGAGTGGCGCTTCGCCTCGCTTTCCGGCGTCCGCTTCGAAGACTTTTCGCTTCCCGGCGGCGCCGTGCCCGCCGCGCTCGCGCGGGAGCTCGCCGCGCGCTCCCGCGTCGTTCCGGAAACGGCGGGAACGCTCGTTTTCGCGGATGACCGCCTCGTCGCCGCCTCGCTCGATCCCGCGCTGGCGGCGCGCGGCGTCGTGCTCGCGCCGCTGCGCGCGCTGACGCCGGAGCAGCGGCTCGCGGCGCGGCCGTATTTCTTCGCTTCCGGCGGCGGGATCTGCTCCGAAAAAATTTCCGCGCTTCACCGCGCCTACGCGGACGGCGGCGCGTATCTGCTGCGCGTTCCCGCGGGCGAGAAAATCGAGAAGCCCTTCGTCGTCTGCCACTGGTGCGCCGCGGCGGGAACGGCGTCGTTCCCGTACGCGCTCGTCGTCGCGGAAAGAAATTCCTCCGCCGTCTTCATCAATCTTTTCCTGTCCGCGGAAAAATCCGCCGGGAAGGCTTCGCGCGGCGCTCCCGCGAAATCGCTGACGGTTTCCCGGCTTGAGATTTTCGCGCAGGAAGGCGCGTCCGTCTCGCGCAAGCTCGTGCAGGATCTTTCCGCGGACGCGCAGTTTTTCCAGCAGGAATGGACGCATGTCCACGAAAACGCTTCCGTGCGCGGGATCGCGCTCAACCTCGGCGCGCAGCGCGCGCGCACGACGACGGAGCTGCGCCTCGAAGGCGAGGGCGCCCGCGCGGATCTTTTTTCGCTGAGCGTCGCCGACGGCGAGCAGGAAATCGACCAGCGCACGATGCAGCGCCACGTCGCGGCGGGAGCTTCGTCGAATCTGCTCTTCAAAAACGTGCTGCTCGACCGTTCCCGCACGATTTTCGGCGGCTCGGTCGTCGTCGCTCCCGCAGCGCCGCAGACGTCCGCCGCGCAGTCGAACCGCAATCTGATTCTTTCGCCGGAGGCGGAATCGTTCGCGCTCCCGGGGCTGGAGATCGACGCGAACGACGTGCAGTGCACGCACGGCGCGACGAACGGGACGCTCGACGCCGAGCAGCTTTTTTACCTGCTTCAGCGCGGCGTTCCCGAAAAGGAGGCGCGCGCGCTGCTCGTGCGCGGATTTTTCGAAGAAGTGCTCGGCAAGGTCGAATCTCCCGCCTGCGCGGACATGCTGCGCGCGGCGCTCGCCGAAAAATTTTCCGTATGAAATTCGATCGCTCCTACAAGATCGTTCCGCTGGCGACGTGGCCGCGCGCCGCGCTTTTCCGCTCGTTCCGTTCGTTTGACGACGCCGTGATGACCTGCTCCTTCGAGCCGGACATCCTGCCGCTCTACCGCCGGGCGAAAGCCTGCGGCGATTCCTTTTTCCTGATGACGCTGTTCGCGATCGCGAAGGCGATGAATTCCGTTCCCGAAATGCGGATGCGCTTCCTCAACGACGAGGCCGTCGCCGAATACGAAGTCGTCCACCCGAGCACGCCGCTGCTGACGGCGGACGGCGAAAACTACCGGCAGACGACGCTCCCGTATTTTCCGACTTTCGCGGAGTTCGCGCTTGCCGCCAAGCCGATCGTCGAGGCCGTGCGCCGCGGGAGCGCCGACGGCGCGCTGCGCGACGAAGATCTGCCGAACATTTTTTGCGCCTCCTGCGTGCCGTGGTTTTCCGCTTCGGGTTACGTGCCGGCGACCTTCGTGCGCAGCCAGGACGTGCACGTGCTCACGTGGTTCAAAATGACCGCGGCGGGAACGGTGCTCGTCAACAGCACCTTCAACCACTGCTTCACGGACGGGCTGCACGTCGGGCGCTTCTTCTCCGCCGTCGCCGAGAATTTCGCGCGTCCGGAAACGCTCTGAGGACGGCGCGAAATCCGCGGCGGGAAAAATCCGCGGGAACGGGGGCTTTTCCGTTTGCCCGCGCGGGAACGCCGCCTTATTTTCTCCCGTTCATGAAGAAAAAAAGCAAACCGCAGAAAGATCCGGGCGAAGACGTCTTCGCGGGAACGGACGCGCTGACGACGCTGCGCGACTGGACGCGCTTTGCCGTGACGCTGTTTTCGAAGCGCGGGCTTTTTTTCGGGCAGGGCATGGGCAGCGCGTTCGACGAAGCCGTTTTCCTGCTGTGCGGCGTGCTGAAGCTGCCGGAAGAAGGCGTCGAAACGTTTTTCGACGCGCGGCTGACCGCGCCGGAAATCGAGGAAATCCGCCGCGCGCTCTTCCGCCGCGCCGTCGAGCGCGTTCCCGCCGCCTACATCGCGCGCGAGGCGCAGCTGGGCGGACTTCGTTTTTACGTCGACGAGCGCGTGATCGTGCCGCGATCGTATTTCGTCGAAATCATTCCCGATCAAATTCTGCCTTGGATTCCGGGCATGGACGCGGACGCCGTCCTTCGCGCCGCGGACGTCTGCACGGGCGGCGGCTCGCTCGACGTCGCGCGGATCAACGTCGCCGATTACGCGCTGGAAGACCGCATTTCGCTTTGGCGAAGCGACGTTTTCGACGGCGTTCCCGCCGACGGAGGCGAGGGCTACGACGTCATCGTCTCCAACCCGCCGTACGAGCCGGAGGCGCTGCGCGAAACGCTCCCGGAAGAATTTCGGCGGGAACCCGACGGCGCTCTTTTTTCGGGCGCGGACGGCATGGACGTCGTTCGTCGTCTGCTCCCGCAGGCCGCGCGGCGGCTGGCGCGGAACGGCGTGCTGCTGATCGAGGTCGGCGGGCTGCGCGGCGCGCTGGAAGAGGCGTTCCCGCAGGTCGAATTCTCTTGGCTCGCGACGCAGGACGGCTCGGACTGCGTCTGCGCGGTTTCCGCCGCGTCGCTGCGCGAAAATTTCCCGCCGGAACGGGACGCGCGCGTCGGCTGAACCGTTTCCCCGCATGAAAAAGCTTTCTTTCCAGATCATCGGCAGCAGTTCCTCCGGAAACTGCGCCGTGCTGCGCTCGCCGGACTGCACGGTGCTCGTCGACGCCGGGCTTTCCGGGAAAAAAATCGCGAACGGGCTCGCCGCGCTCGGCATGACGCTGCGCGACGTGGACGCGGTTTTCTTCACGCACGACCACACCGACCACTGCGCGGGAATGCGCGGCATCGGCGGCGAAGAGCATTTGGAATTTTTCGCCAACCGCCTCACGGCCTGTCTCTTATACA
>DVOG01000073.1 GCA_018713755.1 Candidatus Spyradosoma merdigallinarum
AAGCGGCGGGAACGGACGCGGGAAAAGCGTCCGCGGAAAAATTCTCCTGCGCGAAAACCTGTTCGCCCGTGTCGGGATCGACGCGCACGGCGGGCGAACCAGCGAGCTGCGCGTTCCACGCCGCGCACGCCTGCTCGTAAGCGGCGCGCTGCCGCTCGTATTCCTCCTGCGCGCGGAGAAACGCGGAAAGCTGCTCCCGCTGGCGGCGGTAAGCTTCGAGCTGCTGCTCGTAAACCTGCTGCGCGTAAGCGGCGGCGCGGGAACGAATTTCTTCGTCGGAAAGAAGTTCGGGCACGGCGGACGCCTCGGGAGTTTCGGAAGTTCGGGATTCCATAGGTGTTCGGGATGAGATTTTTTTTCATTAAAAGGAAGCGCCGCGCGCTTTGCGAATAAAAAGCGCGTTCGAGAACGCGGCGTCTCCGAAAAAAAAAACGGCTCGACAAAGGCGCGCGCGCCGGGCTTTTTTCTTGAGCGTCCGCAATGCCCCGCTTCACCCCAGACTTTACGGGAAACGCCTCGTTCCCGCGCCGCGCGCTGAACGCGCTGCTCGACGTGTTTTTCCCGCGTCGCTGCCTCGTCACGGAAAAATTTCCCGGCGATTCCGGCTTTCTGTTTCTTTCGGAAGAAGGACGGGAACGGCTGCGCTTCATCGGCGAAGACTGCTGCCCCGTCTGCGGCGCGCCTCGGCCCGACGTCGCCGTCGCGCATGGAGAATGCGTTTTCTGCCGCGACAGGGAATTCCGTTTCGGGCGTTCCCGCAGCCTCGTCGTCTACGACGATGCGGCGCGGCGCCTCATCCACGCAATCAAATACGGCGCGGTTCACGCCGCGATTGCCGACCTCGCGAAAATCGCCGCGGAAAACGAAATTTTCCGCGGACACCTCGACGGCGCGGTGCTGGTTCCCGTGCCGCTTTTCCCGACGCGCAAAGCCGAGCGCGGCTGCAACCAAAGCGAGGTTTTCGCGCGGGAACTCTGCCGCGCCGGCGCGGGAACGCGCACGGAAAATCTGCTCGTGCGCACGCGCGACACGGGATCGCAGACGCGTCTCGGCGCGGACGCGCGCCGCGGGAACGTGCGCGAGGCGTTCGCCGCCGCGCCGAAATTCCGGAAGCTCATTTCGCCGAAGACGCGCTACGTGCTCATCGACGACGTTTTCACGACGGGATCGACGCTGAGCGAATGCGCCCGCGCGCTGAAAAAAGCCGGCGCGAAATTCGTCGACGCCGCGACGTTCGCCCACGGCTGAGCGCGCGTTCCCGCGCCGTTTTCAAAATTGCGTTCCCGCCGCGGAGAACGTATTGTTCCCGTCCTTTTTTACGAAAATTCCTATGCCGGTAAAATTATACGATACGCTGTCCCGTTCCATGCGCGCGCTCGCGCCGAGCGCTCCCGGAAAAGAATTCGGCATGTACTGCTGCGGCCCGACGGTCTACGGGCCCGCGCACATCGGCAATTTCCGCACGTTCCTTCTGCAGGACGTCCTGCGCCGCACGCTCGAGGAGGACGGCCTGCGCGTGCGCCACGTCCGCAACATCACCGACGTGGACGACAAAACGATCCGCCGCTCGCAGGAAGAGGGAAAAACGCTTGCGGAATTCACCGCCGTCTGGACGAAAAAATTCCACGACGACTGCGCCGCGCTGAACATGCTCCCGCCGCACGCCGAACCCGCCGCCGTCGCGCACATCCCGCTGCAGATCGCGATGATCGAAAAGCTCGTCGCGCGCGGGAACGCCTACGTCGCGCCGGACGGCTCGGTCTACTTCAAAGTTTCCTCCGATCCCGACTACGGAAAGCTCTCGCACCTCGACCGCGACGCGCTGCGCACGCAGGCGACGAACTCCGCCGGAGAAGTCAACGCCGCGGACGAATACGCGCGCGAAAACGTCGCCGACTTCGCGCTGTGGAAGGCGCGCAAGCCCGAAGACGGGCCGAATTTCTGGAACAGCCCGTGGGGCGAAGGCCGTCCGGGCTGGCACATCGAGTGCTCTGCGATGAGCACGCATTATCTCGGCGAAACCTTCGACCTGCACGGCGGCGGCGTCGACCTGTGCTTCCCGCACCACGAAAACGAAATCGCGCAGGCGGAATGCGCCTGCGGGCGGCACGGCACCTTCGCGCGGCACTGGTTTCACTCCGCGCACCTGATGGTCGACGGCGCGAAAATGTCCAAGTCGCTCGGCAACCTCTACACGCTCGCCGACCTTGAAGCGAAAGGTTTTTCGCCCATGGCTGTCCGCTGCGCGCTCATTTCCGGACATTACCGCTCGCAGCTGAACTTCACGCTGAAATCGCTCGAAGACGCGCGCGCCGCGCTCGAAAAACTCGAAAAAGGCGCACGCAAGCTCGCGGAAAAAGCCGGAGTTCCCGCGGAAAAATTCTTCGCCGACGACGCCGTTCCCGCGGAAGCGGAAAGCGCGTCCCGCGCCGCGTTCGAGCCCGCGTGGCTCGCGCTCTGCGACGATTTGAACATTCCCGGCGCGCTCGGAAAAATCTTTTCCGCGCTTTCCGACCTCGGCAAAACGGAGCTGACGAAATCCGACGCGGAAACGCAGCTGCGCGCCTTGGCGAAAATGCTCCGCGCGCTCGGCCTGAAGCTTTTCTCGGAAAAGAAATCCTCCGACGCCGGAAACGACGCCGTTCCCGCGGAAATCGCTGAAATCGGCGAAAAGCGCTGGTCGGCGAAACTCGCGAAAAACTGGAGCGAGGCGGACCGTCTGCGCGACGAGCTCGCCGCGCGCGGCTGGAAATCGCTCGACCGCAAGGACGGCTTCACGCTCGTCCGGCTTTGAGCGGACAAAACTTCGTTTCGCCGGGAACGAAAAAACGCGCGGGAACGCGGCCTCGGAGCCGTTCCCGCGCGCTTTTTTCGAAAATTTCTTTTTTTTAAGAAAAGGCGTTCCCGCCGAACGCTCATTTCCGGCGGCGGCGCGACGCCGCGAGCGCCAGCGCGCACGTTCCCGCGAGCAGCCCGAAAGCCGACGGCTCCGGAATCGCGGCGAAAGGCAGGTTCAGCGCTTCCCACTGTTCGATGTAGTAGCCGGCCATGGTGACCTTCGTCTGCTCCCAATTCACGATAGGAACGTCCTTGCCGTCGCCGTATGTAAGCGTCTGCGTCTGATAGTCGACCTTGTACTCCGTGAGCTCCGTTTTCCCGTCGTCGGAATCCGTGACGTAAAGACTGTAAATTTTTCTGGTCTCTTCGTCGTAGGTCATTCCCCACAGCGTCACGGCGTGCGAGTTGCGTCCGCCGGTATTGTTGACGAGCGAAAGCGTGATGCCGCAGCCGGACGTCATCAGATCGATGAACGTCGTCGCCAAACCGTTGCCGAGGTCTTCGTCCTCGTAAGTGCGGCGGTAAGCCTTTCCCGTCGTGATCGCCGACGCGCCGCCGTTTTCGTTGAGCCAATCCTTCCAGTAGCCGCCCGTCGCCGCCGGATCGTCGACGTCGACGCGGAAAGCTTCCGCCTTGTAAGCGCTTCCCATCGCGTCGGCCCCGCCGAAGTACCACTTCATGCCGACGTCGGCGTAGTTCCCCGCGTCCTTGAACGTGTCCTTCATCGTTTGGTAAATCTCCGCTCCCGTCTGCGGAATTCCCGCGGGAACGGACGATTGCGACTGCCACCAACCGGCGACGTTCGACGTCGCCGCCGCCCAGCAAAGCATGCCGTCGTTGCCGGTTTTGTTGACGTCGACCCAGCCGCTTTCCTTGCTCACGCCCGACACCCAAACTTGCGCGCCGAAGCTCGGGACGGCGGACGCCGCGGCGAAAAGCG
>DVOG01000074.1 GCA_018713755.1 Candidatus Spyradosoma merdigallinarum
TCACGCCGATGCCTTCTTCGAGTCTGCTGATGGGCATCACGCGCGCGGCGACGATGGAATGCGCGCGCGAACTCGGCATTCCCGTCGTCGAAACGACGCTCACGCGCTACGACGTCTGGAACGCGGACGAAGCGTTCCTCACGGGATCGGCGGCGGAAGTCATCCCGGTCGTCGAACTCGACGGTCGCAAAATCGGCGCGGGGAAGTGCGGGCCGATCACGGCGAAGCTTCTCGAACTTTTCCGCAAAAAAGTCCGCACGGACGGCGTGATGGTCGCCTGAACGGAAAACAGGAAAACGAAACGAAAAAGGCGTTTCCGCGAGTCGTCGCGGGAACGCCTTTTTCGTTTGGAGCGCGCTTCCGTTCCTCTCGGGAACAGGAAGCGCGAGCCGCGGGAACGTCACTTCTTTTCCGTTCCCGCGTCCCAGGAATACGTGTAGGCTTTTTCGCCTTCTTCGACTTTTTTGCGGTCGCCGCGGTGCCACCAGTAGAAAATCGGCGAGGCGATGTAAATCGAGGAGAACGTACCGACGATGACGCCGAAGATGAAGACCTTGCCGTACTCCGCGACGTCGCCCGCGCCGAAAACGGCGAGCGAAACCGCGGACAGAAACACCGTCACCGACGTGAGCAGCGTGCGGGAAAGCGTGCGGTTGATCGACAGGTTGATCACGTCGTTGAGCTTCATGCGCGGGTTGTTTTTCAGCTCTTCGCGGATGCGGTCGAACACGACGATCGTGTCGTTGATCGAATAGCCCGCGACCATCAGAATCGCCGCAATCATCGACGCGGAAAACTGTCCGCCGAAGATGAGATAAAGCCCCGTCACGACGACGATGTCGTGAATCGTCGAAATCATCGCGCCGACGCCGAAGCCGAATTCGAAGCGCAGCGCGACGTAAACCATGATGCCCAGCACCGCGAACGCCAGCGAGATAATCGCCGTTTTCACGAGCTGAGCGCTGACCGCCGCGCCGATCGCCTGTTTCCCGACGACGACGTCGTCCACGGAAACGGCGCCTTCCGGGAACATTTCCGGATGCGTTTCCAGGAGCTTTTCGACGATTTTCTCGATGTTCGAAAATTCTCCTTCCGAGGTGTCCTCCGTCAGCGCGCATTCGATGCCGAGCGTCTGCTCCGACGCGCCGACCTTTTGCTGATAAACCGCGGACGTGTCCTCGACGCCGACGGATTCCGCCAAGCGCTGAATTTCGCCGACTTCCAGGTGTTTTCCGGGATCTTGGACGATGCGCAGCGTCACGGATTCGCCGCCCTTGAAGTCCTTGCCGAGGCAGTCTTTCCCCTCAAAAATCGGGAACGCGATGCTCGCGACCATCAGCACGGCGGAAATCGCGATCGCGCCGCGCCAATGTTCCATGAAGCGGAAATTCGCCGGCTTCTTCATCAGCTGAATGCCGAAAAGCCGCCGCGTGAAGCCGAGATTCACCTGCAGCTCCTGAAGCCCGCGGCAAGTGACGATGCAGGTGAACAGCGTCGTCACGATGCCGATGGCGAGCGTGACGCCGAAGCCCTTGACCGATCCCGTGCCCAGCCAAATCAGAATGCCCGCGGTGATGAGCGACGTCAGCTGCGAGTCGAAAATCGCGACGAATGCCCGATCGTAACCGAGATTCAGCGCCGTCTTCAGCGACTTCCCGTTGTGCAGCTCTTCGCGGATGCGTTCGAAAACGAGAATGTTCGCGTCGACCGCCATGCCGAGCGTCAGCACGAGCGCCGCGATGCCCGGGAGCGTGATCGTCGCGCCGATGGCGCACATGCAGCCGAAAAGCATCAGGATGTTCAGCGCGATGCCGATGAGCGCGACCGCGCCGCCCGCCAAGTAGAAAACGAGCATGAACGCGACGACCATCACCGTCGCGACCGCCGCCGCCGTCATCGACTGCGACTGCGCGTCCTTCGCCAGCGAAGCGCCGACGTTCGTCATGTCTTGAAGCTCCAGCGGGAACTCGAGCGGGTTGTTCAGCGCGTTCGCGAGTTCGGTCGCCTCCTTGCGGTCAAAGTCCCCGGTGATGGTCGCGCCGCCGCCGTAAAGCCCGACCTTGCGTCCGCCCGACGCGTTGAGCGTCGGCGCGGACATCAGCTTGCCGTCGAGCACGATGGCGAAACGCCCGTCGCCGCCCGTGCGGTTGTCCTCGTCGGCGATGCGCTGCGTGACATCGCCGAAAATGCGGCCGCCTTCCGACGTGAAACGGATGCCGACCTGAAGCGTCAGCCCGTCATGAGATTCGACGCTCGCGCGGGAAACGATGGCGCCCGTCGCTTCCGGCGCCTTCTTCACGTAGAGCGGGAACGACGACGTCTCGCCGGTCTTTCTGTCCACGCGGTGCTCGTAAAGCACTTCGTAAGCGGCGACCGGCGACGTCGGCACGCGCGGGTTTTCGCGCAGGCTCTTCAGCGTGCCCTCCGGCGTTCCCGCCTCGGGAACGAGATAGCGATGCACCATGCGGAACTCGAGTTTCGCCGGCTTTTTCAAAGAGTTGATCGCGTCGGGATTGTTCGCCGTGTCTTCGCCCGGCAACTGAATTTCAATCGAATCGTTCCCGACGGGGCGGATGACGGGCTCACTCACGCCGAACTGGTTGACGCGCTCCTCCATGACCGCCGTCGCCTGGTTGAGCTGGGAAAGCTTCTCCTCGGCGCGCGACTTGATCTCCTCTTCGACGCGGGCGCGTTCCTCCGGCGTTTTCGCCGCGGCCAGCGCCTTCCGATCGGCTTCCGCCGCTTCGGGATTGACGCGCAGCGTGAAGGAAATGCCGCCCTGCAAGTCGAGCCCGAGCTTGAGTTTTCCCTGCGACCGCCGCAGCAGCTCCTGCATCAGGATATTGTTCTGCTTTTCCAGAATCGGCTCGCGCACCATGCGGATGTCCGGGAAAAACTGCGCGAGCGCAATCGGCGTTCCCGACTTCCCTTTGCCCGCGGCGATGTCCCTGATTGCGGCGTAGGCGGTCGGCGATTTCTCGTCCGCGGGAACGCTCTCGTTGCGGAAATTCGCGACGCGCTCGTCCGCCTCTTTCAGAATCGCTTCAAATTCCTCGCGATGCGCCGTCGCGTGCTCCTCGACGTATTCGCGGAACGGCGTGCTCGTGAGCGGCGTCATGCTGATGACGGCGTAGCCCAGAAAAAGCAGGGACGCGAAAAGCCGCCAAAAAATCTTTGTCGTCATAAACTGTTTTCAGAAAAAGGGAAAAGAACGGAAATCAAAAAAAAAGCCCGGGCGCATTCTCCGCGGCGGGAACGGCGAAAAGCCGCCCCGGTTTTCGCCGCGGAGAAGCGCGCGGGAACAGCCGCGTCATTTCGACTTTTCGGCGGCGTGCCCGACGACGGCATTGCGCAGGAAAGGAATGCGCGTGCCTTCGGAGACTTGCAGCGTCACCGTCGTTTCGTCGAGAGAAACGATTTTCCCGACGATGCCGCTCGTCGTGTAGACCGTGTCGCCGGACTTCAGCTCGTTCTGCAGCTTCTGCAGCGCTTTCTGACGCTTGCGCTGCGGCATGAACAGCAGGAACCAAAGACCCACGAAAAGCAGCACCCAAATCAGCAGCGAACTCCAGCTGCTGCCGCCGAGCGCCCCTTGCGGCGCGGCGTTTTCGGGAGCGGAAACCGGCGCTTCCGCGGGAACAGCCTCGACCGACTGCACGGGAGCGCTTTCGAGCGCCTGCGCCTGGGCGAGAATCATGACGTTGTCGTTCGTAATCGTGTTTTGCATAAAAAGAAAAAATTGAGCGGGACATTATGCGCGCGCTTCCGCGGGAACGCAAGACTGCTTATTCCCGCAGGCGAAAACGCGGCGCGCACGCAAAGAGCGCGCGAACTCTCAGATGCCGAAAAAGGCGCGGACGGCTTCGCCGACGCGGTCTTTCGCGCAGCTCATGCCGTGAAGCTCGGGCGCGGTCTCCAGCTCGCCGAAACGCGCTTCGAGATTCGCGCCCTGCGGCTGCTTTCCCGCGAACGCCGCGAGCGCGCGCAGATTTTCGAATTCGTCCTCCGCGGGAGCGGGAACGTCTTCGCCGACACCGCGCAGCGCGGAAAGCACCGTCCGCGGGAACTTCCACGGCGTCGCCGTTTCCGCGACGACCGCCGCCGCGCCGCCGTTCTCCGCCTCGCGTTCCCGCAGTTCGCGCAATGCGCGCAGCCCGATCGCCGTATGCGGATCGATCAGATTCCGGAAGCGCTTCCACGCTTCGCCGACCGCGGCCTCCGTCTGCGCGGGATCGGCGAATCCGGATGCGAAGCCGGCGTTTTTCAGCCCGTCGAGCGCCGCGCCGTCCAGCGCGAATTTTCCGCCGCTTTTCAGCGACGCCATGCATGCGCGGACGCACGCCGCGTCGCGCCCGGAAACTTCAAAAACGAAGCGCTCGACGTTCGACGAAACGAGAATATCCATCGACGGAGAATTCGTCACCGCGAACGCGCGCGGGAGCGACGTTCCGGCATGGAAATTCACGTCGTAAACGCCCGTCGCGATGAATTCCGCGACGACGTTGTTCGCGTTCGAGGCGACGACGAAGCGGCGAATCGGCGCGCCGAGCTTTTTCGCGTAAAACGCGGCGAGCACATTGCCGAAATTTCCCGTCGGCACGACGACGTCGAAGCCCGCCGCGCCGAGCGTTCCCGCCGCGCGCAACGCGCGCCACGCCTCGAGATAATAGCAGACCTGCGGGAACAGCCGCCCGATGTTGATCGAGTTCGCGCTCGAAAGAAAAACGCCTTTCGCCGCCGCCGCCGCGCGGAGCTTTTCGTCCGCGAAAACGGCTTTCACGGCAGTCTGCGCGTCGTCGAAATTTCCTTCGATCGCGCACGCGCCCACGTTCCCGCCGGCGCAGCAGACCATCTGCCGCCGCTGGATTTCCGACGTTCCCGTCTTCGGATAAAAAACGAGCACGCCCGTTCCCGCGACGTCCGCGAAGCCGCGCATCGCCGCCGAGCCCGTGTCGCCGCTCGTCGCCGTGAGCACGGCGGCCTTCTTCAGCCCCGCCTGCTCCGCCGCGTATTGCAACAGCGTCGGCAAAAGCGTGAGCGCGACGTCTTTGAAAGCGCCGGTCGGGCCTCGCGTCAGATCGAGAAAATGAACGCGCGCGTCTCCGTCGGAAGCGGCGCGCAGCGCGACGGGAGCGGCGGGATCCGCAAAGCGCGCGACGGAACGCGCGACGGCGGCGTCGCGCACCTCCGCGGGAACGTCGTCGAAAAACAGAGAGAGCACGCCGCGCATCGTCTCCGCGTAATTCCCGGCGTCGCCGAGCGCGCCGGCGACCGCGGCTGCGGAAGGCATTTCAGCAGGAACGTAGAGACCGCCGTCCGGCGCGATGCCGTTCAGCAGAGCTTCAGTCGAGGAAACTTCGGGCGCGAGCCCGCGCGTGGAAATGTATCTCATGGCGTTTTCGGAAAAAGTTGCGTTGCGAGTTTTTCATCAAATCACAAAAACCTTTCCGCGGGAACCAGAAAAACGCGCCGGCGCGCTCCCGCGACGCGGAAAGGGAGAAGGTTTCCCCGCGTCACGTTCCCGCCGCCGGAAGAGTTCCCGCGGGCGCATCGCGGCGCAGACTCCAGCGGAACGCGCAGACGGCGGCGGCGAGCGTCATCAGCAGCGCGGGATTGTAGCTCACGAAATCCATCGTCGCGTGCGCCGCGAAAAAGACGATGCCGCACAGCAGCGCCGCGGACGAAACGCGCCAGCGCCGGATGTTTTTCGCCGCCCAGGCGAAGAACCAGAGCGTTCCCGCGAAAACGAGTCCCGCGCCGACGGCGCCCCACTCGGCGAGCATCTGCAGCGGGTCGCAGTGCGCGTATTCCGTCCGCGTCTTCAGGCGCCCCTTGGCGTCGAGAAATTCCGGCATCTGCCGCTGAAACGACGGCGCGATCCAGCGGTAAGATCCCGCGCCCCAGCCGAAGCGTTCCCGCTCCGCGCTGCGCGTGAAAATGTTCAGAGAAAGTTCCCGCAGCGGCGCGCGGTCGTCGATGTCCTCCTTTTTCATCAGCGCGACTTTCGCTTCGACCTTCTTCCACGTCGCGTCCATGTCCGCCGTCGCGAACCACACGGCGCCGAGCCCGGCGATCATCAGCGCGACGACGCCGAACGCGATGCCCGTCATGCGGTCCGCCAGGCCCGACGAAAAAATGAGCGCGGGAACGACGATCAGCCACGCCGCCGCCTCGACGATTCCCGCGAAGCTCGCCGTGCACAGCGCCGCGATCCACGGGAAGAACGACAGCGCGGCGAGCAGCACGTGCGTTCCGCTTTTGCGGAAGCGTTCCGCGTTGCGCCGCCACGTCGTCAGCGCGAGCGAAACGGACAGCGCGAAACTCAGCACGAAAAACTGCGCCGCGTGGTTTTTGTAGGAAAAAACGCCGAACAGACTGCCGACGCCAGTGCTGTAGCCGAGATATTCCTTCGTCATGCCGTTCGACCAGCGCAACAGGCAAAACGCGGCGAGCAGCACGGCGTTCAGCGTCAGCGCCCACAGCAGCCACGTGCGGATTCGGCGGGAACGCAGCCCGCACCAAAGCGCGCACAGCAACAGCCACGCGCTCCCGAACACGCACATTTGCCGCAGCGCGTTCATGCCGAGGCGCGTCTCGAAGCCGAACGGCGCGGCGATTCCGTCGGGCAGCCACGCGACGTGATCGGGAAAATACAGGATTTTCCACCATCCGCTTTCCTGCATGACGACTTCGCGGCTCGGATTCAGATGCTGGCAGAGCATCAGCGCGAACAGCGCGACGCCGATCCAAAAGCCGGGGAAACGCATCAGACGGCGAAAATTTTCCTTCGCTTCAGCCGCGGAATCCTTGCCCGGCATCGGCGCGAAAAGCGCGGCGAACGCCGTTCCCGCGAAAACTGCGCAGAGCACGGCCGGCGCCGCCGCCATGCCCGACGCGTTCCAAAGCGTGGAAACGACGGTCAGCGCCGCGAGCGCGCCGATCCAGCGTTCCCGCAGCGGCGGCAGGTTCGCCCGCCACGCGGCGAGGCATCCGGGAGAAGGAAGGCGCATGCTTTTTTTCAGCGGGAAAAATCAGACGAGGCCCGCCTGATAAATGTCGTGGATGCGGATGAGCCCGGCGACGTTCCCGCCGGGAGCGTCCAGCACGGGAAGCACCGAAATCTGCGAAGGACGGTCTTCCATCACGCGCGCCGCTTCGCCCAGGCTCATCGACGCGAACGCGCACACGGGCTTCTTCGTCATCAGCTCGCCTGCGGAAACGCCCGTCAGATTCTCGTATTTGTGAAGCGCGCGCCGCAAATCTCCGTCCGTGATGATGCCCAGAAGCGAGCCGTCCGCCGCCGTCACCAGCGCGGCGCCGTGCGGGAACGCCGTCATCGCCACCACCGTGTCGCGCAGCGACGCCTCCGCGGGAACGACCGCGATTTTGTCCCGCGGATGCATCACGTCCTTCACCGTCAGAAGCAAGTTGCGACCGAGCTGCCCGGCGGGATGGAACTTCGCGAAATCCCTTTCCCCGAAATGCCGCATGTGCATCAGCGCCGAGGCGAGCGCGTCGCCCATCGCCAGCTGGAGCGTCGTGCTCGTCGTCGGGACGATTCCGATGGGATCGGCCTCCGTCCGCACGCCGATGTCGAGCACGACGTCCGCTTTTTCCGCCAGCGGCGAATTGCGGTTCGCGACAATCGCGATGATCTTCGCCCCCATCTTCCGCAGAATCGGAAGCAGGCGGACGACTTCCGACGTCGTCCCGCTCTTGGAAATGAGCACCACGGGATCGCCGGGCTGGCAAATGCCCAAGTCCCCGTGAACCGCGTCCGCGCTGTGGAGAAAAATCGCCGGCGTTCCCGTCGAGCACAGCGTCGCCGCGATTTTCTGCCCGATCAGACCGGACTTCCCCACGCCGGAAATCACGACCTTGCGCTCCGCGGAAAAAAGAATTTCCGCCGCGCGCGCGAAATTTTCGTCCAGCCCCTCGCGCATCGTGCGCAACGCCTGCGCCTCCGCGTCGAGCACGTGCCGGCCCGCTTCGATGATTTGTTCGTTCGTCATGGCTCTGCCGAATTGCCCTGCGTTCCCGCGCGCCTCATTCCCGCGCGAAAAGGCGGCGCGCGTTTTCGAGGTCTTCCGCCGTGTCAATCGAAACGGGATGGTAATCCGTCTCGACGGTCTGAAAACTCATGCCGCGATCGACGAAGCGAAGCTGTTCGAGCGACTCGACGGTTTCGAGCGCGGAAACGGGCATCGTCGGATGCGCCTCGAGCGTCGCCCGCGCGTAGCCGTAAACGCCGATGTGCGACCACCATGTGCCCTTCCCGCTCGAAATCCATTCTTCCGCGGGAACGCCGCGCAGATGCGGCACCGGCGAGCGCGAAAAATAGACCGCGCGGCCGTCGCTCCCGCGGACGACTTTGACGACGTTGGGGTTGAGCAGCTTCGCGGGATCGGAGATTTTCGCGACCGCCGTCACCAGCGCGCAGCCCGTTTCCGCCCAGCGCGCGACGAGCGCGTCGAGCATCGCCGCGTCGATGAAAGGCTCGTCGCCCTGCACGTTCAGAAAAAATTCGCCGGGCAGCTGAGCGAGCACGGACGAAAGCCGCTCCGTTCCCGAACGGCATTCCGGAGACGTCATGATCACTTCCGCGCCGAAGGCTTCCGCCGCCGCGCGCACCTGTTCGGTGTCCGCGAGAATCACGACGCGCCCGGCGCTCTTCATCGAGCGGACGCGCTCCCAAACATGCTGCACGACGGGCTTGCCGCCGAGGTCGAGAAGGACTTTTCCGGGAAGGCGCGTCGACCCCAGACGCGCCGGAATCGCCACCGTTGCTTTTGCGGGAATGCTGCTCATGGTCGGAATGCTCTCTTGAAAAACGTTTTGCGCATTATATTCGCGGGCCGCCGCGCGCGCGAGGAAAAATCGCGATAAAAAACGTTTTGCATGCCCGCGCGCGGCGGCGCAAAATCCGCTCCCGTGAATCTTGGAAATTTTTTGCTGACGGACGCTTCGTCGCCGCTTTCCGTCGTCGCGGGAACGCTCGACGGGAGCGGACGCGCATGGCGCGCTTTCGCGGAGGAAAAGTCCGCCGCGCTCGAAGGCGTTTTCGATGCGACGGAAAAAGTCCGCGGAAACGCGGAAGAGCCGCGCGGCTTTCTTTTCTGCGAAGGCCCCGGGTCGATTCTCGGCATCCGCATCGCGGCGGCGGCGATTCGCGCGCGCCTCGCGCTGGACGCCGCGAAAGGCGTTCCCGCGCGCCCCGTGCTCGCGTTCCGCAGTCTGCACCTGGCGGCGCATCTGCTCCTGCGCGCGTTCCCGCAGGAAAAGGATTTCACCGTCGCGGCGGAATCCCGCATGAACGCGCTGAATCTGCTGCGCGTGCGCGGAGGCGTTCCCGAGGATGATTTCGAAGAAGCGAAAACGAGCGAAACCGAAAAGTTCTCCGCCGGAAAATTTTTTGTTCTTCCGCACCGCCGCGCCTTGCCGGCCGCGCTCGCCGCGAACGCCGCGCCCTGCTCCGTCGGAGCGCTGCTGCGGGAAGATCCCGCCGTTTTCGCGGACGTTCCCGCGCTGCTGCGCGACGTCGGGAACGCGCCCGATGCCGTGAACGCCGCCGAAGCCGACGCCTACGCGCGCTGGACGCCGGAACGCCACCGCGCCGCCTGATTTTTTCTTCCCGTTTCCGCTCTTTCCTTTTTTCTTTTTCCCGAAAAAAAATGCCGACTGATCATTCAACGCCGTTCCCGCGCGCCTGGGCGGAAATCGATCTTCCCGCGTTCGAGCGCAACATCGGGAAAATCAAGGCGTCGCTCCCGCCGCGCATCCGCTACATCGCCGTCGTCAAAGCCGACGCCTACGGGCACGGCGCGATGCACATCGTCGAACGCCTGCTGCAGTGCGGCGTGGACAGTTTCGCCGTGGCGAACGCGCGGGAGGGCGCGGACGTGCGCTACGTCGCGCCGCAGGCGGAAATCGCGATTCTCGGTCCCACGCTTCCGGAGGAAATTCCCTCGGCGATCGCCGAGGGGCTGACCGTCGCCGTTTCAAACGCGGGAGAAATCCGCGCGCTCGCCGCCGCCGCGGAGAAAATGGAGACGCGCGCGCGCGTGAACGTCGCCGTCGACACGGGCATGGGCCGCATGGGCGTCTGGCACGAAAACGCGGCGGAACTTTTTCGCGCGGCGGCGACGGAAAAAGCCCTGGATTGGCGCGGCGTGTTCACGCATTTTTCGAGCGCCGACACGTCGCCGGAATACACGGCGCTGCAGCGCGCGCGCTTCGTCGCCGCGCTGGAAGCGATTCCGCCGCGTCTGCGGGAACGCCTAACGATCCACGCGGACAATTCCGCCGGGCTGGAAACGTTTTCGCGGGAACACCCGTTCAACGCCGTCCGCGCGGGCATTCTGCAATACGGCTGGAAGCCCGCGCCCGGTTCGCTCTTCGAGAAAATTTCTCCCGAGCCCGTGCTGTCGTTCCGTTCCCGCGTCGGGCTGACGAAGACGCTCCCGGCGGGAACGCCCGTGAGCTACAACCGCACGTTCACGCTGAGAAAAGACGCGCGCATCGCCGTGATCACGGCGGGCTACGGCGACGGCATTCCCACAGCGGCGAGCAACCGCGCGGAAATCCTCGTGCGCGGGAAGCGCGTTCCCGTCATCGGCCGCGTGACGATGGACCAAACCATCGTCGACGCGAGCGCGCTCCCGGAACTCGCCGTCGGCGAAACCGCGACGCTCATCGGAGCGGACGGCGCCGAGCGCATCGGCATCGAGGAATTTTGCGCCCGCTCCGACTGCATCCCGTGGGAGGCGCTCGTTTCCATCACCAAACGCGTTCCGCGCGTTTACCGCGGGCTGCGCATCCAGTGAAAAAAATTCCCCGCGGGAGCGCCGCGGCCGTTCCCGCGGGAACGTTTCCGAGATTGCGTTTCAGCGAGAAAACTGCTGGAATGAAAAGACTTTTTTATTTCCGAAATTTGCACAGCACGAAAGAGAAAGATACCCGATGAGACATTTTCTGAAAGAGACCGATCTGAGCGTCGCGGAAGCGGCGGAAGTCTTCGAACTCGCCGCCGCGCTCAAAGCCGGACGCGGGAACGCCGGCGCTCCCGCGCCGCTCGCGGGACAATCGTGGGGGCTGCTCTTTTTCAAAAAATCGACGCGCACGCGCGTTTCGTTTCAGGTCGGCGTCAGCGAGCTCGGCGGCAATCCCGTGATGCTCAACGCGGAAGACATGCAGCTTGCGCGCGGCGAAACGCCGGAGGACACGGCGAAAGTGCTTTCGCGCTACCTGCACGGCATCGTCATCCGCTGCCGCGAGCACGCGCTGCTGGAAACCTTCGTGCGCGAGGGCTCCATGCCCGTCGTGAACGCGCTCTCCGATTTTCTCCATCCGTGCCAGTTCTACACGGACATGTTCACGCTCGCGGAACGCTGGAACGGCGGAAACGTCAAAAAGTCGGGCGAATGCCTGCGCGGGCGCAAAATCGTTTTCATCGGCGACACGGCGTGCAACATGGGCAACACGTTCGCGCTCGGCTGCGTGCACCTCGGCATGGAAATCGTGCTGTGCGGTCCCGCGGGCTACGAGCCGCACGCGGAGCTTTACAAGCAGTTTGAGGCGGACGGACTGAAGCCGAATTTCACGTTCACGACCGATCCCGAAGAAGCCGTCAAGGGCGCCGACGCCGTCTACACCGACGTCTGGGTCAGCATGGGCATGGAGGAAGAAAAAGAGCGCCGCCTGCGCGAATTTCGTCCGTATCAGGTGAACGAGCGTCTGATGGCGCTCGCGAAGAAAGACGCGTATTTCATGCATTGCCTTCCCGCGCATATCGGCGAGGAAGTTTCCGAAGGCGTGCTGCGCGGCCCGCAGAGCATCATTTTCGACCAGGCGGAAAACCGTCTGCATACGCAGAAAGCGATTCTCGCTTTCCTCGCGCGCGAAAACGCGCGGCGATGAAAAAAACGTTCCCGCGCGGCACGGCAAAGAGCGTCGGCGCGGGAACGGCGCTTCAGCCGCGGTTCTTTTAGCAAAAAGAGCAAGCCCGAAACGGTGTTTTACCGTTTCGGGCTTGCTTTTTTGCGTCGCCTCGGACGCGCGGAAAATCCGCTCCCGCGCGTCAGGCGATGGTCGCGACGTCGGGCTCGAAGGAGATTTCGATGCGGTAAGGCAGCCCCGGCCGCAGACGCAACGGCGTCGCGCGGACGAAAGTCTGGTAATAGTAAATCTTTCCGTAGCGCGTGCGCTGGGCCGGATCTTCGGAAACGTTTTCGTAGTCGAGCCAAACGCCCTGAAAATCGTCTTTCGGCACGGAACAGCCGAAGCTTTTTTCTCCGAGGCGGAACGAAGAGTCCAAGTGATAGCGGCTGTGCGCGGCGGCGATCGGCATGACGAAGCGCATCGAGTTGAGCTGCACGGGCTGCTTCGCCTGAAGCGTGCAGCGCAGCGTCATTTTCCCTTCGAGGAATTCCCATTCGACGCGGCAGGAGGCGACGCCGGGAACGATTTTTTCGTCCGTCGTGATAAGTTCCGGCTGCTCGTACGTGAAGCGGAAGGCATTTTTCATGCCGAAGCCGACGGCGATGTTCTTGCCGTAGAAAGACGGCGTGAACGTGTGTTCGCCGATGGTCCACTCCGGCAGGAACGCGGGAACGCAGCGCCCGACGGGAGCGTCGAAAACGCCCGGCATGTGCGGGAACGCCAGCGCGTCGGAATCGCCGCGCGCGCCGCCGGAGGCGATCGGAATCTGCACGTGCAGCCCGTTCGCGGGATTGCGGTAAACGCACAGCCCCTGCTCTTTGCGGCCGCTGCGGTCGAAGGAGATGAAGCGGCAGGTCGGTTTTCCGTTCGCGGGAACGGACGCGGGAACGTCGCCGAGCGCGCCGCCCACGGTTTTCGCGAGGCGGGACCACTGGCAGAGATAACGCGCGGCGTCGAAGTTGGCGATGCGCGTCGTGTGCTCCGCGTCCGTGTCGCGTTCGCCGTCGCGGATGACGAGCACGCCCTGCTCCTGGTCGATGAACGTCATGAAGAAAAACAGGAACAGCCTGCGGAGCAAATCTTTGTAAAGCGACATCTTGTCCGCCGCAATCCAGCCGTCGCGCATGGCCTGCAGGATGAGGCTGATCAGGTGCATCTGCCCGTAGGCGCCCGTTCCCGCGCCCGTGCACCAGCCGAGACCGTCGGCGCGCACGATGTCGGGCAGCATCTTCAGATATTTTTCAGCGTAAGTGCGCAGCGTCGGAAGCTTGCGTTCCCGCAGATGAATGTTGGCGTGCAGCTGGAGCGACTGGCGAATGAACACGTACTGCATCACGCCGTGCAGATCGAAGCAGCCGCCGAGAACGCCGAGATTTTCGGGCGTGCGCGGCAAATCGTCGCAGAAACCGCCCGTGCTGTTGCTTTTGACGCGCTCGATGAAGCGCTCGATGAGCCGCCCGGTTTCGTCTTTCTTGGAAAGCCCGAGAGAGAAGCGCGTCACGGCCTTGCCGATGTTGAACGCCTGACGGTGGTCAGAGTAGTCCGTGCGCACGAGCAGCCGCTTGTCCAAAAGATCGCGCGACGTTTCGTCGAGAACGCCCCACGGCGCGTTGCGCTCCTTGGATGGGCCGAACGAAAGCAGCCCGAGCGCGGCGTAGGCGAGCCCGTTTTCGGATTCCGTTTCCTGACGAAGCTGGGAAGAGACGCAGCGCGCGACGAGTTCGACGATGTCCGTCTGCCCGATGCGCGTTTCCTGCGTGGCGCGATAAAATTCTCCGAGCGCGAACGCGGCGTGCCCCGCTTCGTCCGAGCGGCTGAGCTCTCCCGGAGCCGGTTCGATGGAGCCGTCCGCGCCGATGGCTCCGATGTTGTGGCTCAGGATGACCCGCGCCATGTCCAAGCATTGATCAGCAAAATTATGCATCTGAATCGGTTGTGTGTAGGAACGAAATAGCTGTTATGAAAAACGCAGAGGCTTGATTATCTCTAACTTGAGCGAATTAGTCGAATAAATTCCGCGTTCGTCTTCGTTTTTTTCATGCGTTCGATCATGGCTTCGGCGACGTCCTCGATTTTCCCGCCGACCATTGCGCGGCGCAGGAAGGAGGCGGCCTCGAGCGCGTCGGGAGCGAGGATCAGCTCCTCTTTGCGCGTTCCCGATGCGGCGAGATTGAACGCCGGCCAAATGCGCAGTTCCGCGACTTTGCGGTCGAGCACCATTTCCATGTTTCCCGTGCCCTTGAATTCCTCGAAAATCAGATCGTCCATTTTCGATCCCGTCTGAATCAGCGCGGAAGCGATGATCGTGAGGCTCCCGCCTTCCTCGACGTTGCGCGCGGAGGAGAAAATCTGCCGCGGCTTTTCCATCGCGCGGGAATCCAGTCCGCCCGTCATCGTGCGGCCGGAGCCGGCCTTCGCGTTATTGTAGGCGCGCGTCAGCCGCGTGAGCGAATCGATGAGCAGAACGACGTCGCCCCCCGTTTCCACGAGCCGACGGGAACGCTCGATGCAAAGCTCGGCGACGGCGACGTGGTTTTTCGCGTCTTCGTCGTTGGACGACGCGTAAAGCTCCGCGGCGGGAAGGTCGCGGCGAAAATCCGTGACTTCTTCCGGGCGTTCGTCGACGAGCAGCACGATGACTTTGCACTCGGGATAATTTTCGAGCACGCCGGCGGCGATGTCCTTCAGCAGCGTCGTCTTTCCCGTGCGCGGCGGCGCGACGATCAGCCCGCGCTGCCCTTTCCCGACGGGACAGAAAAGGTCAATGACGCGCGTCGTCATGCGTTCGTCCTTCGTTTCGAGCCGCAGCTGTTCGTTCGGCGCGATGCTCGTGAGCTGCTGAAACTGCGGGCGGCGGTGACGTTCGTTCGGGTTCACGCCGTCGATCCCGTCCACGTAGGAAAGCTTCGACTCGACGGCGCCGACGTTGCGCTGCGCCTTGCCTTCGACCCAGCTTCCCGTCTTCATCTTGAAGCGCTTGATCAGGTCTTTTCCGACGAAAGGATCCGTCGGATAAGACTTCCCGCAGCGCGCAGGCGAGCGCAGCGCGCCGTTGCTGTGTTCGTCGACGACGAGCACGCCGGCGACGGAAATTTCCTCGACGGGCAAATCCGGATTGACGATTTTCGGCTTCGGCGCGGGAGGATTTCCCGGGAACCCGCGCGGCTTTTTCTTCTGCGCCTGCGCCGGCGCGCCCTTGCCTCCGAACTTTTTCCGGTTCGGATTCTGCGGCGCGCCTTCGCCGTTCCCGCGAAACGCTTTTTTGCTTTTCTTCCCGAATTTGCCGAATTTGGGCCGAAACTTCTGCGGCCGCGGATTGTTTTCGCTCATTTTCTGAAAGTGGTGAAATTTTTTGATGTTTTCCCTTTTTCCCGCGGGAACGCAGTTTTTCCGCCGAAGAGGATACAGGAGAATTTTCCCGCTGCGGAAAGCCGGCGTTTCCGAAAAACGTCCTTCCGCGCTCGCGCGGAAAAAGGAACAACGGGAACGGCTTTTTCCTTGCCGCGTTCCTGCCGACGCGCCCACTCTCTCCGAAAGCCGTCGCGATTGCAAGCCGATTTTTTCTCGGCACGCGCGAAAAGCCGCGTTCCCGCCGCGCCCAATCAGGCGGCGGAAACGCTTTCTTCGAGCAGACGCCGCAAATCGTCGAGCGAGTCGCAGGACGAAAGCCGCGCGCGCACGGCTTTTCCGCCGGGAACGCCGCAGGTGAACGGATGCAGCCGCGCGAGCAGCCAGCGGACGTTTTCCGATCCCGCGTCGCCGCGCGTGCGCGCAAGCTCCTCCGCATAACGCAGCATCGCGGAAAAAACGACGGCGCGCGGCGGCTTTTCCGCGGAAAAATCCGTTCCCGCGTCGCTTTCCCGCGCATCCCCGAAGCCGGCGGCGGCGAGCGCGCGTCTTATCCGGGAAAAAATCCACGGATTTCCCAGCGCCCCGCGCCCGATCATCAGTCCGGCGACGCCGCTTTCGCGCACGCGGCGCACGGCGGTTTCCGCGTCGCGCACGTCGCCGTTCCCGACGACGGGAATTTTCACGGCGCGCGCGACCTCGCCGATTTTCTCCCAATCCGCCTCGCCGGAATAGCCCTGCGCCCGCGTGCGGCCGTGCACGGCGAGAACGCGGACACCCGCGTCCTCAAGGCGTCGCGCCGCTTCGACGGCGACGATGCTGCGGGAATCCCAGCCGAGGCGGATTTTCGCCGTGACGGGCGTCGCGGGAACGGCGGAGACGACGGCGCGGGCGATTTTTTCCATCAGCGGCAAATCCTTCAGCAGCCCGGAGCCCGCGTTCTGCTCGACGACTTTCCGCGCCGGGCAGCCGAAATTCAGGTCGATGAAATCCGGGCGCAGGCGCGCTTCAAGCAGCCGCGCCGCTTCCGCCATCGACGCGGGAACAGCGCCGAAAATCTGAATGCCCGCGGGGCGCTGCTCCGGCGTAAACTCCGCGTCGCGCCACGCGCGTTCCCGCGAGCGGACGAGCGGCTCGGACTGCAGAAATTCGGAAACGAGGACGTCCGCGCCCTGCTCTTTGCACAGCGCGCGGAAAACGACGTCGGTGAAGCCCGACATCGGCGCGAGATAAAGCGGAACGCGCCCCGCTCGAAAAATTTCGTCGAAAGCCGACATCGTCGTCGCCGCCGGCGGCGGATTTTTTCCCGCCTCAGGCGAAACCGAGCTTGCGCAGCTCTGCGAGGAGTTTCCGCTGGAAATCCGCCATGTCGTCCGGCGTCGGGCGATAGTTTTCGGGAAAGCCTTCCAAGCCGGGGCGCCCGGTCTGGTCGAGGAACCATTTTCCGCGCGCGCCGTCGGAAAAGACGACGTCGCCGCCGGCGAGGACGCCGGGCATCTGCACCGCGTCGGACGTGAGCGTGACGCCGCCTCCGGAAGCGGGCGCGGCGGCGGGCGTTCCCGCGAGAACGGCGGTTTCGGCCTCGCCCGCGTCGGTCTGCTGCGCGGGAGCGGCGGACGCCGCAGGCTTTTCTTCGGCGGCGGGAGCGTCGTCCTTGAGTTCGATGTCCAGGTCGTCGACGAGGAAGCGCACGTCCATGTACGTCATGGCGACGCCGAATTCCTCCTCGATTTTCGTCTGCACCTGCGCCAGCGAAAGTCCTTCGCCGATCCACGCGGCGACTTGCCGTTTCTGCGAATCCGTAAGCATGATCTTTTCCTTCAAAAGCGGAGATTATCCGCCCATGCGGAGCGGTAAGCAATTTTTTTCCGTCGGCGTCCGCGCGGGAACGCCGCGCTCGGAAAAATCCGCAAAAAATTTGTAGCCGCCGCAGAAAAATCGGTCTAACATCTGCGGCAATTTCCGTATTTCCCAAACAAAAAAACACCCATCAAGCGTCATGAAAGCTCTCGTAAAATATGAAGCGAAACCGGGCCTGAAGCTCATGGACGTTCCCGAACCCGAATGCGGGCCGGACGACGTTCTGATTCGCATCAAGAAAACCGCCATCTGCGGCACGGACGTCCACATCTACAAGTGGGACGAGTGGTCGCAGAAGACGATTCCCGTGCCGATGGTCGTCGGGCACGAATACGTCGGGCACATCGAAAAAATCGGCGAAAACATCCACCATCTCAAAGTCGGTCAGCGCGTTTCCGGCGAAGGCCACATCGTGTGCGGCTACTGCCGCAACTGCCGCGCGGGGCGCCGCCACCTGTGCCCGAACACGAAGGGCGTCGGCGTGAACCGTCCGGGCGCGTTCGCCGAGCTGCTTTCGCTGCCGGCGAAGAACGTCGTTCCCGTGCCGGACGACATTCCCGACGACATCGTCTCCATCCTCGACCCGCTCGGGAACGCGGCGCACACGGCGCTGTCGTTCAACCTCGTCGGCGAAGACGTGCTCATCACCGGCGCGGGACCGATCGGCATCATGGCGGTCGCGCTCGCCAAAGCCGCGGGAGCGCGCTACGTCGTGATCACGGACGTGAACGACACGCGGCTGGCGCTCGCGCGGAAAATGAATCCGACGCTGGCGGTGAACACGCTGCACACCTCGCTCCCGGACGTGATGAAACAGCTCGGCATGACCGAGGGCTTCGACGTGGGCTGCGAAATGTCGGGCAACATCCACGCGCTCAACGGCATGCTCGAAGTCATGGCGTGCGGCGGGCGCATCGCGCAGCTCGGCATTCCGCCGGGCAACGCCGCGATCGACATGAGCAAGATCATTTTCAAAGGGCTCACGATGAAAGGCATCTACGGCCGCGAAATGTTCGAAACGTGGTACAAGATGATGGCGCTGATTCAGGCGGGCATGGACGTTTCGCCGATCATCACGCACCATCTGCGCTACGACGAATTCGAAAAAGGCTTCGCCGCGATGCTCGACGGCACCGCGGGAAAAGTCATTCTCGACTGGAGCAATATCTGAGCCGAAAGAGAAAAGATTTCTTCGCGACGGCGTTCCCGCGGCAAATTCCGCGGGAACGTTTTTTTTTCGCCTCTCGATCGGAAACGCGGCGGAGATTTTCCGCAAAATTTCCTTGTCGCGGGAACGCAGAAGCGTAGACTTTTTCTTTTCACGTTCAAATCATGCTGCGCACACACACCTGCAACAGTCTGACAATCGCCGACGCCGGCAAGAAAGCCGTGCTGATCGGCTGGGTCGATACCGTCCGCGACCTCGGCGGCGTCCGCTTCGTCGATCTCCGCGACCGCGAAGGCATCACGCAGATCGTTTTCAATCCGTCCAATCCCGAAGTCCACGAAATCGCGAAAAACCTCAAATCCGAAAGCGTGATTCAGGTCTCGGGAACGGTGACGCCGCGCGACGCCGACACGATCAACGAAAAGCTCCCCACGGGAACGATCGAAGTCGTCGCCGAAAGCGTCGTCGTACACAACGTCTGCGCGCCGCTGCCGTTCCCGATGGAGGACGACAAGGCGGACAAAGTCAACGAAGACCTGCGGCTTTCCTATCGCTACCTTGACCTGCGCCGCCCGCGCAACCTGAATCTGCTGCGCATGCGCGCGAAGGCCGGACACGCCATCCGCAACTACCTTGACGAACAGGCCTTCGTCGAAGTCGAAACGCCGATTCTTTTCAAAAGCACGCCGGAAGGCGCGCGCGAATTTCTCGTGCCCTCGCGCCTCAATCCCGGACAGTTCTACGCTCTCACGCAGTCGCCGCAGCAGTACAAGCAGATGCTGATGGTCTCCGGCATCGAACGCTATTACCAAATGGCGAAATGCTTCCGCGACGAGGATCTGCGCGCCGACCGTCAGCCGGAATTCACGCAGGTCGATATCGAAATGTCCTTCATCGAGCGCGAAGACATCTACGCGCTCATCGAAGGCATGCTCAAGCGCGTTTGGAAAGAAGTGCTCGGCGTCGACATCCCGACGCCGTTCCCGCGCATGCCCTACCGCGAAGCGATGGACCGCTACGGCGTGGACAAGCCTGACACGCGCTTCGGGATTGAAATCGCCGACTTCACCGAACTTTTCAAAAACTCCGCCTTCAAGGTCTTCAACGCTGTTGCCAACTCGGAAAACGGCGTCGTCCGCGCCATCAACGCCAAAGGCTTGGAAGATATTACGCAGGGCGAGCTGACGCACCTCGAAACGGTCGCGAAAACACTCGGCGCCAAAGGCCTCGCCTTCATCAAAGCGGCGAACGGCGAATGGAAATCGCCCATCCTCAAATTCTTCTCCGAAGAAGAAAAAGCCGCGCTGCGGGAACGCCTCAACGTCGAGGACGGCGACATCGTTTTCTTCGCCGCCGCGCCGTGGGAGCAGGCCTGCGCGATTCTCGGCCGCATTCGCCTCGAATGCGCGAAGCTGCTGCAGGCGCGCGGCAAGCTCGACATTCCCGCCGACAAGTTCAATTTCCTCTGGGTCATCGAGTTCCCGCTGATGCTTTGGGACGAAGAACAGAACCGCTTCGTTTCCGCGCACCATCCGTTCACCGCTCCCGTCGCCGAAGACGTCCCGCTGCTCGACACGAACCCGCACGCCGTCCGCGGCCAGCACTACGACATCGTGCTCAACGGCGTCGAGCTCGGCGGCGGCTCGATCCGTATCCACAATCCGGATATGCAGAAAAAAGTCTTCGAAGACGTGCTGAAAATCCCGTCGGACGTCGTCGAAACGCGCTTCGGCTACATGCTCAAAGCGTTCAGCTACGGCGCGCCGCCGCACGGCGGGATCGCGCTCGGATTCGACCGCCTCGTCACGATGCTCGCGGGCCGCTCTTCCATTCGAGATCTCCTCGCGTTCCCGAAAACGCAGCGCGGACAGGACTTGATGGCGCAGTGCCCCTCCGCCGTCACGCCGCGCCAGCTCAAGGACGTGCACATTGCGCTCCGCGACGAAGAGCAACCCTGATTACCGTTCCCGCCGCGCGGGAACGCGCAAAAAAAAAAGAAGAAGCTCCGCTTTGCGCAAAGCGGAGCTTCTTCTTTTTTCATTTCCGCAGCGACAGCGCGCGTTCCAAAAACGCCCGGGAACGCGCCTGCAGCGCGCATATCCCGCCCCGCGTTTCATTTACGCGCGCGTAATCGGTTTCCGAAAATTCAGGACACGGCGCTCCCGGACGAAGATAGCGGGATTCAAGCCCGAGCGCGCGGAGAATCTGCTTCGGCCTGTTCTCCGCGGCCAGCCCGCGTCCGACGTAATAAAGCGGCTTTTCGAAAATCAGAGAAAACGCCGTGCCGTGAAACGACGTCGTCACCGTGCATGCCGCGTTTTTGAACCAGCCGACGAACTGCTCCGGCGTTTCCTCCTTCAGCATGCCGCGTCTGAGTGCGTAGCTCGCGAGCGAAACGACTTTCGCGCCGATCTGCGCCGCGATTTCCCGCGCGATGCGCTCCGCGTTCGGATCATGCACGATCTGATAAAGCAGAACATATTTTTCTTTGAGCGCCGGAGGTTCCGCGATTTTCTCCCAAACGCTTCTGTCGACGAGCATCGTCGGGTCAAGAACCGTTTCGATTTTCAGCGGCGTTTTCGGCTGGAGCGACGCCGCGAGATTCTCCTCGCGCACGGAAACCGCGTCGAAATTCTTCAGCGCGTCCGCGAAAACGGGATTCTCCCCGAGCGTCGCGGAAGCCGCGCCCGCGCTCGCCGCGTAAGCGATTTTGAGCGTTCCCGCGGGCGCGGGAAAATCGCCCAGAAATACGGAATCGCCGCCGTTCGTGTGGTTCGGCGACCAAATCTGGTCGCTCCCGAAGACGATCGCGTCGTAGTTCTCCGCAGGAACGCGACCGCCCTCCGCAAAACGTTCCCGCGAGAGATTCAGCTTCTCCGAAATGAACTTTTCGAAGCCCGCCCGCCGCCGCACGCGCACGGGAACGTCGAGAACGCGCCACGGCAGCCGCAGCCCCCAGCGGCCCGTCCGCAGAATTTTACGCAGGGGCGAAAGACCCTTCAACCGCGGAAGCGGGAACGCGCCGTATCCGTAAGTCAGATACGACGGACGGTAGTCGATCATCTCGACCTCGTGCCCGAAAGCCTTCAACTGCTCCTGCAGCGCGTAAGCCTGCAGAACCGCGCCGTAGTTGTACGCGGCGTGAAACGTCAGTATGCCTGTTTTCATGATGCGTCAAAAAATTGTCTCATTGGGAAAGCTCCCGCTTCAGAAGTTTCGCGAGCATTCCCGCGCAAGCGAGGATGCGGCGCGCGCGGCGGAAGACGAAATTGCGCGCGCGGCGCAGGAACGGCGTTTTCGTGAATCGGCGAATGACGGCGGCCGCCTCGGCAGGCGTTCCAGCCGCGTTGAATTCCGCGAAAAACTCCTCGCGCTTCTGATGCCGGCGCGTTTCGTTCCGCAGCCCGCCGTTGGCGGGAACGGCCTGCGCGTAAGACGCCTCACGCAGAACGCCGAAAGAGGTCTTCACCGCCGCGAACGCTGCATTCCCGCGCTCCGTATTGCAGATGACGACGGAAAGCCCCTCGCTCGACTTCAAGTCCGGAAAATATTTTTCGACGCCCCAAAAATCGCCGATGGTGACGTCGCTCCCGCTCGTGCGGCTTTTCGCCGGGCAATCATGACAAGACGGCCGAGAAAAAAGTCCGCTCCCGAATCCTTTTCCGAACGGCGTCCCGTAAAGCGGCGCGCAAAACGCCGTTCCCGCGGCGGTTTCGACGGAAAACTTCGAGCAATTCCACGCGCCGCGCTTTTCGTCGAAAACTTTTTTGCGGAAGCGCACGTCCGTCGGATGCGCGATGCGCTCGCGGTTCAGCAGATCCGCGAAAAACGCGCGCCACGCCTTCGGTGAAGGGACGCTGTGGCAGGCGATGTCGACGGCGAGCAAATTCGGATAATTCCGCCGCAGCGCCCGCCGCAAGCCCGCGATTTGACACGGCGTTCCCGTGAACATCACTTCGCGTCCCGCGCGAAGAAACTCACGCGCTTTCTCGAACGCGCCGCCGATGCGCGACTGCAGATACTTGCTTCCGCGAAACGCCGCGAGGCCGTCGAGCGTATCCGTCCACGCGTGAAAAACCTCGGTGAAATCCTCGTTCCAGCGCGCGCCGAAAACGACGCCGCCGTTCCCGATGACGCGTTCGGCTAACACGGTGAACGCTCCTCCCGAAGCGGACGCCATGCGCAGCTCTTCGCCCGCGCACTGCGCGGCGAAAACGCGCGGCTCTTCGTAAAAATTTTCCGCCGGAACCGTGTTCCCGCCGCGCGAAGGCGCGTTGAGAACCGGGCAGACTCTTTCGCAGAGTCCGCACGCGATGCAGAGCGACGCGTCGGTTTCCGGATACAGAAATCCTTCGGAATCGACGCGCATCGCGATGCACTTTTTCGGACAGACGGTTTCGCAGGCATGACAGCCGCAGCAATCTTCTTTTTGTTTCAGGACAATCATTTCGCAGAAACGGATTTTTCGCCTCGGGCGAAGTTCCGTTCCCGCGAAACGCGGGGATCATTCAGTGAAGCACAAGCGTTTCATCAACGGATTTCCGCGGCGAAGACGCCAGCTTGAACTTTTCCGGAACATCGCCGCAGGCGATGAGGACGACGACGGTTTCAGGTTCGGGAATAGCCAAAAGCGCGCGCAACGCGCGATCGGTTGGGGGGGGGTAGACCAATTGAGCAGGCAGTGCGCGACGCGGTTCTTGTGCAGCGCGTAGCAAAGATTCATCAGGTAAATCCCGGCGTTCGTGAAAAGGTCGTTGCGTTCCGCGCCCCACACGGCGCGCAAGTCGGCGGTGAGGACGAGCAGCTTGTCGGCGAGATGTCCGAAACCGCGATTGCCGTTCTGCAGCGCGAGGCATTTGCGCACCAGCGCGCGGTCCGTCACGCAGTGCACGCGCACGTACTGCCTGTTGCACGCGGAAGGCGCGCCGTTCGCGAGGGCGACGGCGTCGCGTATCTGCTCCACGGATACGCTTCCGGAAAAATTCCGCACGGAGTGCCGCGACGCGGAAAACGCTTCGAACGGCGCGTCGAGGTTCGCCCAGTAGCGTTCCCGCGTCATTTCGATTTGCCTCGACGGCGCGACGGGAACGCGCTCAAGCAGCGCGGCAATCGCGCGGGAACGCTCTTCGTCGAGCGCGAATCCCGCATCGGCGTGCGTTTTTCCGTATTCGGCGATGACGGCGACGGCCGCGCGGAACTGCGGTTCGTCCGTCCCGTATTTGTCCGCGAAATCATGAAGGTTCCTGATGAGCGCGAGCAGCTTTTCCCGCCCGAAGCCGAGACGGAAATCCGGCATCGTCAGCCCTTTTTCGATGATGTGATACGACATGATGAGCGCGGCGAGCGCCCCGGCTTTCGTCTCGCGGGAATGCGGCGAAAACTTCAGAAAGCGCCGGCGGTCGTACGCGAACATGCCGCGCATTTTCCAAGGCTCGAGAAAAAGCCGGCAAACCAGCCGATACGCGGCTTTCGCGCCGGGAATTTTTTTCAGGAAATTTCGTAATTGTTTTTTCATGACGAAATCGATGCGGGTTGAGAAAAAAAATCACGCGGCGGCGGCGCGGCGCCCATGCGCGACGAAGCCCGCAGGAGCGCTGTCTCCGGCGAGCTTCGGGAAAGAAAATCGGACTGTGTTCGGGAACGCTAACGGGAGCGCGTCATACCCCCCCCCCATATCGGAAGCGGG
>DVOG01000010.1 GCA_018713755.1 Candidatus Spyradosoma merdigallinarum
CATCACGACGCCGCGAATGCCGAAAACGGGCTCGGGATTGCCCTCGCCGAACGGCGAAAGCTGCGCGATTTGGTCGAAAAGCTCCGCCGTGAGGTCTCCGGGCTCGAGCCACGCGGCGATGTCGAGCTCCCGCGCGCTTTCGCCGCACGTTCCCGCCGAGGACTGCGCGCGCGCCACGGCCGCGTCGAAATATTCCCTGAGCGCGGAAACTTTCGCGACGTCCACGGAAATGCCCGCCGCCATCGGATGCCCGCCCCACGATTCCAGCTCGTTCCCGTAAGGCCGCAGCACGTCGATGAGATTGACGCCGGGAACGCTGCGCCCGGAGCCTTTGGCGATCCCGTCCTCCACGCCGAGCACGATGCACGGACGCGCGAAATGCCGCGCGAGCTTTCCGGCGACGATGCCGACGACGCCCGGATGCCAGTTCCCGCACGCGAGCAGCGCGCGGCGGCGCGGCGCCTCAGGCTTGAGCTGCGCCAGCGCTTCTTCGAAGACGCCGCGCTCGATCGCCTGCCGATCCCGGTTCATGTCCGAAAGCCGTCGCGCCAGTTCCGCGCAGCGCGCTTCGTCCGGGCAAAGAAACATTTCCACGGGAAGCGCCGCGTCCGCCAAACGCCCGCTGGCGTTGATGCGCGGGCCGATGCGGTGCGAGACGTCCACCGGCAGAATGTCCGCCGTGTCCGCGATGTTGCTCGCGGCGATGAGGGCGCGCAGCCCCTTGCGCTTCGTGTTTTTCATCTGCCGCAGCCCGAACCAGACCATCGTGCGGTTTTCTCCGACGAGCGGCGAAATGTCCGTAATCGTGCCCAGAGCGACGAGATCGAGATATTCCCGCAGGATGATGTCGAACGAACGCGGATCGCGGCGGGAGCGCATGATTTTGAGCACGCCGTGAAGCACCTTGAACACCAGGCCCGCCGTGCACATCGGCGAGTAGTCCGGCGCGGCGGAAAACGCGGAGTTCGGATTCACCAGAACGGCGTCAGGCGGCGCGGCGGTCTTGCTGCGGTGGTGGTCGACGACGACGACGTCGATCCCGCGGGAACGCAGGTCGCCGATTTGCTCCGCGGCGTTCGTCCCGCAATCCAGCGCAAAAAAAAGCGACGGGATTCCCCGCGACAGCGCGCGCGCGGCAATCGCGGGACTCAGCCCGTACCCTTCCTCCTTGCGCCGCGGCACGAAATAATGCGGATCCAGCCCGAAACGGTGCAGGAAGCTCACGAGCAGCGTCACGGCCGTCACGCCGTCCACGTCGTAGTCGCCGACGATCGCGATCCGTTCCCGCGCGTTGATCGCGCGGACGATGCGCTCCGCCGCCGCCTCGAGGTTCGGAATCAGAAAGGGGTCGGTGACGTGCGAAATTTTCGGGAACAGGAACCGCTCCGCCGCCTCGGGAGTCGCGCAGCCCATCTTCACGAGAACGGACGCGACGGAGGGCAGCAGGTCCAATTCGTCCTGCAAATCATGCGCCGCGCGCGCGTCCGCCTCTGTGTGCACCCATTTCATCCGCCGAAAAGGAAATGTTTATAATCGGGAACGCCGCGGATGGCAAGCGCGGGAACGCGAAATCCGCGCTTGCTTTTTTCTCGGAGAAGTCTATATTTGTAATCATTCCAATCAGGAACACGCAAACGAAAGAAAGATAAAACTATGGCTAAATACGTATGCACGATCTGCGGCTATGTTCACGAAGGCGACCAGCCTCCTGCGCAGTGCCCGCAATGCAAAGCTCCGGCTTCCAAATTCCAGGAAGTCGTCGAAACCGCCGGGAAGAAAACCTGGGCGGACGAACACCGCATCGGCGTCGCCAAGGACGTCGACAAGGAAATCGTCGAAGGTCTCAACATGAACTTCATGGGCGAATGCACGGAAGTCGGGATGTACCTCGCGATGAGCCGCCAGGCTGACCGCGAAGGCTATCCGGAAGTCGCCGAGGCCTACAAGCGCATCGCTTTCGAAGAAGCCGAACACGCGGCGAAGTTCGCGGAACTGCTCGGCGACGTCGTCAAGCCCTGCACCAAGACGAACCTGCAGATGCGCGTGGACGCCGAACAGGGCGCGTGCGAAGGCAAACTCGCCCTCGCCAAGCGCGCGAAAGAGCTCGGACTCGACGCGATTCACGACACGGTTCATGAAATGTGCAAGGACGAAGCTCGCCACGGCGCGGCTTTCGAAGGCCTTCTGAACCGTTACTTCGGAAAATAATTTTTTCCGACGGCCGGACTGCGGGAGCGGCGCGTTCTCGCAGTCCGCGCTTATTTTTTCGCCCGATTTTTCTTCGAAAAAACCAGACATTCGACAAGATGGAACTTCCCGATCCGGACGCCGTTCTCGCAGCGCACGGCATTCGCCCTTCCCGCCAGCGCCGCGCCATTCTCAAATTTCTTGCCGAACACCCGTGCCATCCCACGGCGGAAGACGTCTACCAGGCGCTTTACGGAAAAATACGAACGCTTTCCCGCACGACGGTCTACAACACGCTGCGCTTGCTTTGCGCCAAAGGAGCGGCGCAGATGGTGACGCTCGAGGAAAACGAAATGCGCTTCGACGCGTGCGTCCGCCCGCACGGACATTTCAAATGCTCCGTCTGCGGAAAAATTTACGACTTCCCCTGCGCCCCGCTTTTCGAGGAAGCGGAGAAAAAGCTGCCGCCGGGCTTCATCCGCCGCGAAATGCAGTTCTACGTTCTCGGCATCTGCGGGAGCTGCAACGCGGCGCGGCAGCGTTCCCGCCGCGCCTCCGCCTGAGGATTCCGGTTTCCCGCCATCTTCCTCCTTCCGCACAAAAAAAGCGCGTTCCCGAAACATTGCGGGAACGCGCTTTTTTTGCGCCGCGGCGTCTTTTTTTTCAGCGCGCGAGCGGCGTCTCGGCGGAATTTTTCTGCCGGCGTCGGCGCGTTTCCATCCGCTTCCTGTCGCTTTCCGCCGTCGTTTCCGGCTCCGGCTTCTGCCGGTGGACGGCCTCCGTTCCCGCGGCAAGCGCCGTTTCGTAGTACTTGATTTTGAAATTGATGGTCTTCATGTAGCGGCGGATTTCGTCGAGCTTTTCCGCCATCATCTTCTTGTGTTCCCGCATGATGTCGAGCCGTTGCTGCAACGTCCTGTCGCCCTTCATGCAAAGTTCGAGGTAATTGCGGATGCCGCGGATGGGCATTCCCGTCTCCTTGAGGCATTCGATGATGCGCAGCCAGCCCAAATCTCCGTCCTTGAAGATGCGCCGTCCCCCCCGCGCCGCGGTCGACGAAAGGCAGCAGGCCTTCCTTGTCGTAGAACCGCAGCGTGTGCGCCGTGATGCCGAATCTTTCGGCCGCTTCCGAAATCGAATATTCCATAGCTGAAAGCCGCGATTTTACTTCTTCGAGCTTGCTCTAAGTCAAGATTTAAAATTTTTCGCCGAAAAAGCTTGACTTAGATATAACTCTAAGAATTAGCATTTTCCGCGAATTCGAAAAAACCATGAATACCGACATGCATTACGAAATGTTCGTTCCCACGCGCACGCTGTTCGGCGCGGGAACGCTGAACAAACTCGGCGAACAGAAACTGCCCGGGAAAAAGGCCCTGCTGATGATTTCCAACGGGAAATCGACGCGCGCGTCGGGAACGCTCGCGCGCACGGAAGAGCAACTGCGCAAGGCCGGCGTCGAAAGCGTCCTTTTCGACAAAGTCGAAGCGAATCCGCTCAAGACGACCGTCATGGCCGGCGGCGCGGCGGCGCGGGAACACGGATGCGACTTCATCGTCGCCCTCGGCGGCGGGAGCGTCATGGACGCGGCGAAGGGCGTCGCCGTCGTCGCCGCGAACGACGGCGACCTCTGGGACTACGTCGCCTTCGGCACGGGCAAAGGCAAACCGATCGCGAACAGGCCGCTCCCGATCGTCGCCGTTACGACGACGGCGGGAACGGGCTCCGAGACGGACGCCGGCGGCGTCATCACCAACGCGGAAACGCGCGAGAAGACGGCGCTGTTCGACGAAGCGCTCTTCCCCGTGCTCGCCGTCGTCGACCCCGAGCTGACGAAGACCGTTCCCGCGAAATTCACCGCCTTCCAGGGCTTCGACGCGCTGTTCCACTCCACGGAAGCCTGCATTTCCCGCCGCGCGAACCTGATGAGCGACATGTACGCGCTCGCGGCGATCGAAAACGTCGCGAGGTTCCTGCCGCGCGCCGTGCGCGACGGGAACGACATCGAAGCGCGCACGCGCGTTTCGTGGGGCAACACGCTTTCCGGCTCCGTCATGTGCGTCGGGTCCTGCACGAGCGAGCATTCGCTCGAACACGCGATGTCCGCGTTTCATCAGGAGCTCCCGCACGGCGCGGGCCTGATCATGATTTCGAAAGCCTACTACGCGCATTTCGTCCGCCGCGGCGTCTGCCCGGAACGTTTCGTCAGAATGGCGAAAGCGATGGGCGCGGAGGACGCCTCCGTTCCCGAGGATTTTCTCCGCGCGCTCGAAAAGCTGCAGAACGACTGCGGCGTCGGAGATCTCAAGATGAGCGACTACGGCATCGTTCCCGAAGAATTCCCGGAAATGGCGCGCAACGCGAAAGAGGCGATGGGCTTCCTCTTCCCGAACGATCCCGCGCCGCTCTCGGACGAAGACTGCGTCG
>DVOG01000011.1 GCA_018713755.1 Candidatus Spyradosoma merdigallinarum
ATATTGCCCGTATTCTGCGGAATTTCCGGATTGAACAAAACGACGTGAAGCATCGGAAAAAAAAACGGGGAAATTTTCGAAAAAAAAGCGCGGCGCGCGTTCCCGCCGGGGCGCTACCGCGGGAACACGGGAATCCACGCCATGCCCGCCGCGGCCGCCGCGTCGAAGCCTTTCGGGCTGTCTTCGAGAACGGCGCACTCCGACGCGGGAACGCCGAGCCTTTCCGCCGCGAGCAGGAAAAGATCCGGCGCGGGCTTGCATCTTTCGACGTCCTCCGAGGCGACGACGACGGGAAAAATGTCCGCGACGCCGATCGTCTCGAGAATTTCGCCCACTTCCTTGCGGAAGCCTCCGGAAGCGACGGCGAGACGTGCGCCCGCCGCCGCCATCCGCCGCGCGAAAGCGCAGGTTTCGGGAATCGGCGTCACGTCGCGGATGTGCTCGGCGAGGTAGGCGTGGTAGTCCGGCAGCAGTTTCCCGATGTCGATGCGGAAGCCGTAGCGCGCTTCGAGCACGGCGACGGTGTCCGCCGTGCTCATGCCGCCGAGCGTGCAGAAAAAATCCCACGGGAACGCCCAGTTCCCGCCGACCTGCCGCCGCACGGAGCTTTCCCACGCGCCGTGGTGAAGAATCATCGACGCGGCCAGCGTGCCGTCGCAGTCGAAAATGTAGCCGGAAAAAGGCGGGCGTTTCGCGGATGTCATTTTTTCGTTTCGCGGAGGAAAAGCGTTCCCGCCGTGCTCAAATCGCGGCGAGAATGCGGTCGAGATCGACGTTCTTGCGGATCAGCGCCTCGATGGTCGAGACTTTGTCCGCGTCGCCGGGCTGCGTTTTGACGATCATGCGGGAAATTCGCCGCGCGGATTCGAAGCATTCGCGATCCGTGGCGACGACGGGAATGCCGACCTGTTCGAGCATCGAAATGAGCCGCGGCGCCGGGAAAAGACCGTTCGAAAGAATGATGCCGGAAATCTTCGGCACGCCCGACGTTCCCGCGCCCGCAATCAGCGTAAAAAGCAGGTCCTCGCGGTCGCCGGGAGCGATGATGAGCGTGTTTTCGCGGATGTAGTCGAAAATGTGCTGCGCCGACATCGCGCCGACGATGATGTGCTCGGCGCGCTGCGAACGGCCTTTGACGAGCGGCACGATCCAGCGCCCGCCGATTTCGGAAACGATCTGCGAAAGGTTGGGGCTCGACAGCGTGTTTTCCAGCGGAAGCAGCCCCAGCAGCGGGACGCCGAGCCTGTCCAGCGCGCGCGAAACGTATTTGCGGATGTCCGGCATCTTTTCGGGAAGCACTTTGTTGAGAATCACGCCGATGCATTCCACTCCGCGGTCGTCGAACAGCGCTTTGTTCATCGCGATTTCGTCCACGGGTTTCCCGATCCCGCCGGAGGAGACGATGATGACTTTCGAGCCCAGCAGCCGCGCATTGTCCGCGTTGGACGCGTTGAAGACCGAGCCGACGCCCGCGTGCCCGGAACCTTCCACGATGATGATGTCCTTCTCGTAGGCGGCGCGGTCGAACGCGCGGCAAATCGTGTCGGCGATGCGCGGCGAAAGCGTTTCCGGGTCGTCGAGGTAGCGACGCGTGAACGCCGAATCCACGGCGACGGGCGACATCGCCGCGATCGGGATTTTCACGTCGTAGACGCTGTTCAGAAGAAACGTGTCTTCGTCGACTTCCACGCCGTTTTCCACTTCGACGATGCGTTGCGCGACGGGTTTGATGTAGCTGACTTTGTGCCCGAGCGAATGAAGCGCTCCGAAGAGCCCCAGCGACGTCGTCGTTTTCCCGTCGTTCTGCCGCGTCGCGGCGACGAAAATTCGGCGCGTCGTCGTGTTCAGCGGCTTGTTCAGAAGCCCGGGAACGTCGTGCGCGAAAGAAGCCTGATTGAGTGCCATGTTCTGCGGATGAAAATGTCGGGACGGGAACGGCGCGTTCCCGCGTCACGCCTCGCCTTCGGGAACGACGGGGTAAAGATAATGCCGGTCGACGGCCTGCGCGGCGACGATGATGGCCGAGCCGAGAATGTCGTGCGCGCTCGCGCCGCGCGAAATTTCCGCGATCGGCTTGGCGAGCCCCGTCAGAATCTGCCCGTAGGCGGGAATTTCCGCGACGAGCTGCGCGAATTTCGACGCGATGTTCCCGCTGTTCAGATCCGGGAACACGAGCACGTTGGCTTTGCCGGCGACGGGGCTTTCGATGCCCTTGACGTTCGCCGTGAACGCGTCCAGCGCCGCGTCGACCTGAAGCTCGCCGTCGATTTCCACGGGAACGTCGAAGTCGCGCGCCTTCGCCCGCGCGATGGCGGTCGCCGCCTTGACTTTTTCCACGGTGGGCGTTTTCCGCGTCAGGCTCTTCGACGTGTAGGAAAGCAGCGCGACGCGCGGCGGCTCGTTCGTCAGGTGGTGGCAGAGCATCGACGTCGTGATCGCGATGTCGGCGAGCTGTTCCGCCGTCGGCTCGGGAATGACCGCGCAGTCCGCGAGGAAAAGCGTGCCGTTGATGCCGAGATTCGAGTCCTCTTTGACCAGGAGCTGCATGGAGGAAATCGTCTCCACGCCCGGCTGCCGCGGGATGAGCTGGAAAATCGCCCGCAGCGCGTTCGTCGGCACCGTCGTCGCGCCGCAGACCATGGCGTCCGCCGCTCCCGTGAGCAGCATCATGCAGGCGAAATAGTTCGGCGAAAGCACGTAGTCCGAGGCTTCCGCGTCGTTCATGCCGTTGAAGCGCTGCATGCCGCGGAGAAGTTCGACGAAGGACGGGAGCTCCGCCGAGCGCGCCGGCTCGATGATGCGGATGCCGTCGAGCTTCACGTCGAGCCGCGCGGCGATCGCCTTGATGCGCGTGCGGTCGCCGATGAGAATCGGCACGCCGAGCTTGCGCGTCGCGAACTGCCGCGCCGCCTGGATGATGCGCATGTCCGCGCCTTCGGGAAAAACGACGCGTTTGGGATGATTTTGAAGACGTGCGGAAAGTTTATTGATCAACGACATAAAGCTACACCACAATGTATACCATGTGTTTTTTTCGGGGGAAAGCGGAAAAGAGGACGGCGGCGCAACGAACGCGCCGCCGCGCGCTGTAAAGACAAAACGGAAAAAGAAACCGGGCCGCTTCGTTATTTCGCCGGCGTTCCCGCGGACTGCGGCGCGGTTTCCCTGTAGAGATCGAACTTGTAGGCGTAGGAACCGTAAAGGGCCATGGCCAGCGCGTTTTTCGCCTCCTCCTCGGTGACGTCTGCGGGAACGAGTTTCTTCGCTTCGAAATCGTAGGCGAATCCCTTGGCGGGCAGGTCCGGCTGTAAGATTGTGACGCGCTCTCCGTTCATCACGGCGAAGTTTTTGTCGTAGATCATCATGGCGCGGTCCGGAGATTCCCATGTCAGATCGAAGCCTGTCATCGGGTAGGCGGCGTCGATGCCGGCGAGCGAGAGCAGCGTGGGCGCGAGGTCTATCTGGGAGACCAGCCGCGCGTCGCGCCGCACCGGAACGCCCTCTCCGAGAATCAGCGCGGGGATGTGGAAATTTTTTATCGGGACGAGATCGGCTCCGGAGACGCGCGAATCGTGGTCGGCGACGACGAGAAAGATGGTGTCCTTCCAATAATCCGATTTTTTCGCTTTCTCGAAAAAGGTTCCCAGGGCGTAATCCGCGTATTTCGCGCCGTTGTTGCGCGTCTGTTTTTCCCGGTCGTAGCCCGTGATGCGCCCGTCGGGATATTCGAAGGGATCGTGGTTGCTCGAGGTGAAGACGATCGAGTAAAACGGCGTTCCCGCGGCGTCCCATTCACGGAATTTTTTGTCCGCCATCGCGAAAAGGTCTTCGTCGCTCACGCCCCACGATCCCGAGAAAACCGGGTTCTCGTAGTCCTTTTCGTCGATGATTTCCTGAAAGCCGTTTCCGTAGAAAAACGAGGCCATGTTGTCGAAATGTTTTTCTCCCCCGTAGATGAAGGCGGTGTGGTATCCGCGCTTTTCGAGAAGGTCCGCCACCGTGAAGAATCTCTGCTGGCTTTTGCCGAGTTTGACGACGGCGCGCGCGGGCGTCGGCGTGAAGCCCGTGGCGACGGCCTCGATTCCGCGCACGGAGCGCGTTCCCGTGGCGAAACACCGTTCGAAGAGCCAGCCTTCTTTCGCGAGCGCGTCGAATTTCGGCGAAAGCGGGAGCCCGCCCAGCGTTCCGATGAACTGCGCGCCCTGGGATTCCATCAGGATGACGACGATGTTCTTCGACCGCGGCGTCCTTTCGCTCGCCGGGTGGTAGGAGAGCGTCGGTTGTTCTTCCGAAAGGTAGGCGGATTCCGGGAGTTTCCGCATTTTTCTGATGCGCGCAATGACTTCGCTCAGCGGCATGGAACCGTAGATTTCGGAGGCGGATTCCTCGTCGCTCATCTGCATCGCGGCGAAAAGCACGGAGTATCCGGAATTGACGGCGAGGGAATTGACCATCGCGTCCGAGGAAAAGGCGACCATCGACGGATTCAGCGGTCTGTGGTCGAGCGTGGAGCGCGCGCCGAGGACCAGCACCGCGGCGGCGGCCGCGGCGTAGACCGGGCGCAGCGTCAGGCGCGGAAACGTCAGGCCCTTGGAGACCCGTCCCGTGAATTTCCAGAAGAGCGCGGTGGCCGCGACGGTGAGAATCATCGTGACGATCAGCGCCGCGGCGTGCCCGCGCACGAGCATCGAGAAGACCTCGCGCGGGCTGACCAGATATTCGAAAAACAGTCTGTTCGGGCGGAAGTCGTAGGTCTCGATGAACGCCGGCGTCGAAAGCTCCATAAAGAAAAAGAACAGCGTTCCCGCCGTGAGGATCACGCGCAGGACGAGGCGCCAGGCGCGCCCGACGGCGTTTTCCGAGAGGATCAGCGCGCTGACGACTGCAGGGATGAGCATCAGCCAGCCCATGCTCGCGAAATCCACGCGCATACCCTGGAAAATCGTTTCCGCCCAGCCGCCGACGGCGTCGACCCGGTCGGACTGCCAAAGCGCCAGTCCGAGACGGGAAAGCGAGAGCAGCGCCATGTTCAGGCAGATGACGGCAAAAACGGGGAAAAGCGGTCCGAAAAAGCGTTTCAGGCGACGGTAAAATTTCTTCATGACAAATGCAAAAAATAAGCGTTTCCGCGGAGAGAACGGCAAAGCCCGGACTGTTAGTTTTTTGTTAGGTTTTCGTTCGGGCTCCGCGGACGGGCGCGCGGGGGCCGGCGCGGAGGCGCGTTTTTTTCGGGAAGCTCTTTCGAGAAATAAGGCTTTCCGCGGGACGGTAAAACCTTCATTATCCGCGGTGCTTCACAATCAGCGAGTCCCATGCTTTCCGTTCGCATCATTCCTTGTCTTGACGTCAAAGCCGGGCGCGTCGTCAAAGGCGTGCAGTTCGAGTCGCTCCGCGACGCGGGCGATCCCGTCGACTGCGCGCGCGCCTACGAAAAGCAGGGC
>DVOG01000012.1 GCA_018713755.1 Candidatus Spyradosoma merdigallinarum
GGATTTTTCACGGAGAAAAGCGTTCCCGCCGGCGTCAGAAACGCGGGAACGTCTTGCCGCGGCGCGGCGGCGTTCTTGCGGAGAGGAATTTTTCCGTCGGCGAAAAACGCTCCGCCGAGCTCTTTTTTTTCGAGGGCTTCCGCGACGGCGGGAACGGAGACGCCGTCGTCGAAGACGAGCGCTTCCGCCGCCGCGCCGAGCAGCGCTTCGAGCGCCGCCGCGTTTTCCGGGGAGGAAATTTCGAGGAGAGCGTTCAGCGCGTGCGCGCTTCCCGCGGGAACGGCGTCCTGCATCGCGCCGCCGAGCACGGCTTTGGCGCCGGCGGAAAAGCCTTCGAATTTTGCCTGCTGCTGCTCGAGGACGTTCGCCTGCGCGGAGGTGCGCGCGACGACGCGGTCGAGACGGGAAATCGTCTGCTGCTGTTCCCGGAACTGCGCGGCGAGCGCCTTCGCGCGTTCCTGCGCTTCGGCGACGGCTTGGCGGGAGCGGGCGAGCTCCGCGCGCTTCATTTCCGCGACGCTGCGGATTTCGGCGAGCCGCGCGTCGAGCGCGAAACGCTCTTCCCGCGCCTGCGCGAGCGCGTTGGCGATTTCCGCGCGGCGGGATTCCGAGGTGCGCAGCTCGACTTCGACGTTCGTGACGGTCGCGCGGCAGCGCGTGATTTCGCCTTCGTTCATCAGCAGCGCCTGCCGTTCCTGCGCGACGGCGCGGTCGAGCTCGGCGAGTTCGGCGAGCAGCTGTTCGAGTTCTCCGCGGCTGCGGCGGTAGGCTTCGTCCGCGCCTTCGACGTTCCCGACGCGACGCTGCTTGTCCGAAGCGTCGCCTTGGAGTCGCGCTTCGAGTTCGGCGCGTCGTGCGGCGAGCGCGGCGCATTCCTGTTCGACTTGCGCGATGCGTTCCCGCAGGTCGTTCTGACGGACCTCCGCCATCCGGACCTGCGCTTCGGCGTTTTCCTTTTCCGAACGCAGGGCGAACGCCGTCTGCGTGCCCTCTTCGATTCTTCTGAAAAGTTCCGCGCGTTCGACTTTCGCGGACGCGAGCTTTTCTTCGCGTTCCCGCAGCGCGTCGCGCGCGACGGCGACGGTCTCGCGCAGCGTTCCCGCGCGCGCTTCGAGTTCGGCCGCGGCGGCGTCGCGTTCGGCGTACTGATGCGCGAGCGACGCCAGGTCGAGGTGGCGCAGCCGGTGCTGTGCGCGGCGGAAGCGCAGCGCCTTCGCCGCCTGCCGTTTCAGCGAGCCCATGCGCCGCGAAACTTCCTCGACGACGTCGGTGATGCGGGCGAGGTTCTGGTCGACGAGCGCGAGTTTCCCGAGCGCCTCCTTGCGCTGCGCCTTGTAGCGCGTGATGCCGGCGGCTTCCTCGAAAAGCGTGCGGCGTTCCGCGGGATTGGCGGAGAGAATCTGGTCGATTTGCCCCTGCACCATGAACGAGTAGGAAACGCGGCCGATGCCCGTGTCCATGAACAGGCGCTGAATGTCCTTGAGGCGGCAGGCTTTGCCGTTGAGAAAATAGTCCGAGGCGTCTTCCCGCGAAACGCGGCGCATGACGGAGACCTCGTTGAACGCGGTGCCGAGTTCTTTTTCGCAGTCCGCGAAGACGAGTTCGACTTCGCAGAAGCGGAGCGGCTTGCGCTTGTCCGTTCCCGAGAAAATGACGTCGTGCATCGAGCCGCCGCGCAGCGCCTTCGCGCTCTGCTCTCCGAGCACCCAGCGAATCGCGTCGACGATGTTCGATTTTCCGCAGCCGTTCGGTCCGACAATCGCCGTGATGCCCGGTGAAAGTCCGATGCGCGTGCGGTCCGCGAAGCTTTTGAACCCGTTGATGACGATTTCCTTCAGATACATTTCGGAGAAAAACTCGCGGAATCCTACCTGCGCGGAGGAATGGGCGCAAATATGAATTGCGCGTTCCCGCGCGGGAACGGCGCTTCGCGGCGAAATAAGTTTTGCCGCGGGAACGCAGTTCGTTTTTTATGGAAGCCGATGTTCAGCATTTTTCAGAAAAGAATCATCGCGTGGGCGTTGACGTGCTTGGCGGGCATGGTCGTCGTCGGGTTCGTTTGCGGGCTCTTCGTCGTTTTTTCGAAATTTCTCGCGGCGTTCAGCACGGTGATTTGGCCGCTCGCGATCGCGATGATGCTTTCTCTGCTGCTGACGCCGGTCTGCGATTTTCTCGAGAAGAAATTCCGGTTCCCGCGCGCGCTGTCCGTCGCGTCGCTGTTCGTCCTGGTCGTTGCCGCCGCCGCCGCGCTGCTGCTTTTCGCCGTGCCCATGCTTTTCCGCGAGGCGGCGGATCTGTTCCGCCAGCTTCCCGTGCTGCTGGACCGCGTGCTGGAGCGTTTTCCGGAGCTCGCGCTTTGGATCGACGAAAATTTCCGCCGCGGGAACATCCGCGAAACGCTGCTGCAGAACGCGTCCGTTCCCGGCGCGCTGAAATCGCTGCTTTCGGCGGGATTGCCGCATCTGCGCGCGCTCGCGGAAAAGTCCGGCGCGTTTTTCGGGCAGGTCGCGGCGGCGGCCTCGGTGCCGATTTACTTCTATTATCTGATTTCCGAGCGGCGCGACTTCATCGGCTTTTTCGAAGCGGAATCGCGGCCGCTGCTTTCCGAGCGCGTGGCGGGAGACCTCGCTTTTCTCGCGCGGAATTTCCGCGACATTCTCGTGGCGTTTTTCCGCGGGCAGGTGCTCGTCGGTTTTTTTTACGGGCTGATTCTCGCCGTCGGCTTCGGGCTGCTCGGCGTTCCCGGCGGAATCGTGATCGGGCTCGGCATCGGGATGCTGAACATGGTGCCGTATCTGGGCACGATCGTCGGGCTGTCGCTGATTCTTCCGCTCGCGTTTTTCTCGGGAGGAATTCTGACGCTGTTCGGCGCGTTCGGCGTTTTCTGCGTCGCGCAGCTGACGGAGTCGTATTTTCTCACGCCGAAAATCATGGGCAAGCGGACGGGGCTGCATCCGATGGTCATCATGCTCGCGATCTTCTTCTGGGCGACGGCGCTCGACGGCTTGCTCGGCATGGTTTTCGCCGTTCCGCTGACGGCGTTCTTCGTCGTGTTCTGGCGGCTTTTCAAGGAGCGTTATCTGCCCTCGATCGTCGGATCCGGAGAGTTCCCGCCCGCTGAAAAAAAATGACGCGTCCGCGCGAAGCGCCCAAGTTCGTTCCCGCGCCGGGAATCGCCGGCGGGATCGACGACTTCATCGCCTTTCTCGAGCTCGAAAAAGGGCTGTCGCGAAACACCTGCGGGAGCTACGAAAAGGATTTGCTGCAGTTCGGCGATTTTCTGCGCCGGGAACGGCGCGCGGGAACGTGGCGGGACGTGCGCGCCGAAGACCTTTCGGCTTGGCTGGCGGAGCTGAACGCCGACGGCGTCTCCGCGCGATCCGCGGCGCGGAAGCTTTCCGCCGTGCGCGCGCTGGCGAAGCGGCTCGTCGCCTCGGGCGCGCGTGCGGACGATTTTTCCGAAATCGTTTCGCGTCCGAAAGTGCGCGCCGCGCTCCCGGAAACGCTCTCCGTGCAGGAAGTTTCGAAAATTCTCGAAATGCCGGACGCGGGGACGCCGCAGGGGTTGCGTGACCGCGCCATGCTCGAGCTGATGTACGGGAGCGGTTTGCGCGCGAGCGAGTTGTGTTCGCTCGAAATCCAGGCGGTCAATTTCGAGGAAGGCGTGTTGCGCGTGCGCGGGAAAGGCTCGAAGGACCGCGTCGTTCCCGTCGGGCGCAAGGCGCTGGAGGCGTTGCGCGATTATCTCTCCGAAAACGGGCGCGCGAAACTCGCGAAGCCGCGCACGGGCAGCGCGCTTTTTCTCAGCTCCTGGGGAAAGGCGATTTCCCGCAAGACGCTTTGGGCGCTGCTGCAGGAGCGCGTGCGGCGCGCGGGAATCGACAAGAAAATTCATCCGCACCAGCTGCGCCACGCGTTCGCGACGCACCTGCTCGCCAACGGCGCGGACCTGCGCGTCATTCAGGAATTGCTCGGGCACGCCGACATCGGCACGACGCAAATCTACACGGCGGTCGAGCGTTCCCGCCTCGCGGACGAGCATCGCCGCACGCATCCGCGCGGGCAGGCATGAAAAATCCCGCGGCATCGCGCGGGGAAAAAGCAAAACAAAAAAAAGCCGGGTTGACCACAACGCCCGAGAAACCTGACTGCCGCTGCTTCCTTCCGGATCTGACGGGGTTCGCCGGCGCTCGTCGTATGGGACCCGACCGAGCGGAACTATCGGGGATTCCGGAAATTTACGCAAGCGTTTTTCGCGGAGCGCTCCGCGGCGCCCGCAAAAAAAGCGGCGTTCCCGCGTGCACGGGAACGCCGTTTCACCCGGCGCGCGGGAACGCGCGGGCTTTTCCGCGGAATCAGACGCCGAGCATCCCGACGATGTTCCCGTCCGCGTCGAGGTCGATTTTTTCGGCGCAGGGCACGCGCGGGAGCGCGGGCATGCGCATGATGTCGCCCGTGAGCGCGACGAGGAAGCCCGCGCCCGCGGCGAGTTCGAAATCGCGCACGGAAACGGTGAAGCCTTTCGGCCTGCCGAGTTTCGCGGGATCGTCGGAAATCGAATTTTGCGTCTTCGCCATGCAGACCATCAGGCGCGACGCGCCGGCGCGTTCGAGCAGTTCGAGCTTCTTGCGGGCTTTCGGGGTAAGCGAAACGCCGTCCGCGCCGTAGATTTCGCGGGCGATGACGCGGATTTTTTCCTCCGCGGAAAG
>DVOG01000075.1 GCA_018713755.1 Candidatus Spyradosoma merdigallinarum
CGCGACGCCGTTTTCCGAAAGAATTTTTTCCAATTCCGCGCCCGCCTCGTCGTTCCCGAAAATTCCGCACAGGGAAACCGCGGCGCCGAGCGAACGAAGATTGAGCGCGACGTTCGCCGCGCCGCCCGCGACGCGCCGGTCGCGCATCACGTTGACCACGGGAACGGGCGCCTCCGGAGAAATGCGCGTGGCGTCTCCGTGGATGTAATGATCAAGCATCACGTCGCCGACGACGAGCACGCGTTTTTCGCGGATTTTCTGGAGCAAAGCTTTCATACGGGATTGAACGGAACGCGTTGAAGTATACGGACTCTTAGCTTCCGCGCAAATCGTATTTTGTCCGGGAAGGCTTCCGCCTCCGGAGAATTTTCTTGCTCGGCGGGAACGCCCTTTTCAAAATCGTCCCGTTATGGATCCCGAACTGCTTGCCCGCATCCAATTCGCGCTGACCGCCGGATTTCACTTCCTGTTCCCGCCGCTGTCGATAGGTCTGGGCGTCTTCCTCGTCGTCGCGCAGGGTTTCGCCCTGAAGACGAAAGACCCGGTCTGGCGCGCGCTGGCGGATTTTTGGACGAAAATTTTCGCGCTGGTCTTCGCGTTCGGCGTCGCCACGGGCATCGTGCTCGAATTCGAGTTCGGCACGAACTGGGCGCGGTATTCGCGCTTCGTCGGCGACGTGTTCGGGAGCCCGCTCGCCGCGGAAGCGATTTTCGCGTTTTTCATGGAGTCGTGCTTTTTGGGCATCGTCCTTTTCGGACGCAAAAAAGTTTCGGAAGGCTTCCATTATTTTTCCGTCGTCATGGTGTGCCTGGGCGCGCATCTGAGCGCGCTTTGGATTCTCGTGGCGAACTCGTGGATGCAGACGCCGGCGGGCTTCACGCTCGTCGAGACGGAAAACGGCCTGCGCGCGGAAATCACGAATTTCTGGGCGATGGTCTTCAATCCCTCTACGCTTGACCGCCTTTGGCACGTGCTCACGGCGGCGTGGCTCACGGGAGCGTTTCTCGTGCTTTCCGTCAGCGCGTGGCACTTGCTGAAAAAGCGCGGCGTTCCCGTCGCCGAACGCGGGCTGAAAACCGCGCTGGCGATTTCCGCCGCGGCGATCGTGCTGCAGTTCGCTTCCGGACACGCGAGCGCAATGCTGGTCGAAAAAGTTCAGCCCGTGAAATTCGCGGCGATGGAAGGCGTTTTCGACGGCGGCGAGCCGGCGGGCTTTCACGTCGTCGGCTGGGTCGACGAAGAAGCGCGAACCGTGCGCGGAATCACCGTTCCCGGCGTCGTCAGCGTCATGCTCGGCAAAGGGCTGGAAGTGACGCCGGAAACGCGTCTGCTCGGGCTCAACGACGTTCCCGCCGAGAACCGTCCGCCGCTGCAGCTGACGTTCCAGGGCTTCCACTGGATGGTCTACTGCGGCGTCGTGATGTTCGCGCTCGCGGGAACGGGAATGCTGCTGTGGTTTCGCGGGCGCCTGCTCGCCTCGCGCCGGTGGCTCGCGCTGTGCGTTCCCGCGTTCCTGCTCCCGCAGCTGGCGAATCAGGCGGGCTGGATCGCGACGGAGGTCGGGCGCCAGCCGTGGATCGTGCAGGGGATGCTGAAGACGAAGGACGCGTTTTCGACGAACGTCTCCGCCGGGCAGCTTTGGTTTTCGCTGATTTTTTTCTCGCTGATCTACGCGGGGATGCTCGCGCTGTTCATTTTTCTCCTGCTGAAAAAAATCCGGAACGCGCCGGAAGCCGCGTGAGCGTTTTTTCTCCTTGAGCGTTCCCAACGAAAAAGAGAAACAACACGAAAGAAAGATTTTCCCCATGGATCTGAATATCGTCTGGTTCGGTTTGCTCGGCGTGCTCTTCATCGCTTACGTCGCGCTCGACGGCTTCGACCTCGGCGTCGGCGTCGTTCTCCCGTTTTTTCGAAGCGACGAAGAGCGCCGCATCGCGCTCAACGCCGTCGGCCCCGTCTGGGACGGGAACGAAGTGTGGCTGCTGACGGCGGGCGGCGCGCTTTTCGCCGCGTTCCCGCACGTGTACGCGGGCGTTTTCAGCGGGCTTTACTCGGCGCTCGTCCTGCTGCTCGGCGCGCTGATTTTCCGCGCGGTCTCGCTCGAAGTCCGCGGCAAATGCGCGGGCGCACTTTGGCGGAAAACCTGGGACACGCTCTTTTCCGCGAGCAGCGCCCTGATCGCGTTGTTGCTCGGCGTCGCCGTCGGCAACCTCGTCACGGGCATGCGCGTCGACGCGGCGGGCAACATCGACGCGGGACCGTTCGGGCTGCTGCATCTGCTCGAGCCCATCCCGCTGTTTTCCGGCGTGCTCGCCGTCGTGCTTTTCGCGCTGCACGGGGCGCTTTTCCTGCGGATGAAGACGAACGACGGGCTCGTGCGCTTCAAACTGGAACTGCTCCTGCCGAAACTGTTCGCGGCGACGGCGGTTTTCTACATTGCGCTGACGATGACCGTTCTCTTTGACCGCGTCCAGCCCGGCGCCTGGAACTACGAACGTTTTCCCGCGCTCGGCGCCGTTCCCGTCCTGTCGATGCTCGCGCTGATTTCCGTCGGCGTCTTTCTGCGCTGCCGCGCGTTCAGGCTCGCCTTCGCGGGAACGACGGCGACGATCGCCCTGCTCGTCCTGACCGTCGGCGTCGGCATGTTCCCGAACCTCGTTCCCGCCGTCGGCAACGGCGGAAACGCGCTCACGATTTACGATTCCGCTTCCGAAAAGACGCTGACGGCGATGCTCGTCATCGCCTGCATCGGCGTGCCGCTCGTCGCGTTCTACCATGTGCTTGTCTACCGCACGTTCCGCGGGAAAGCCCAGGCGGACGACGAGGCCTGACGTTCCCGCGCCCGCGCGCCGCGGGAAATGCGCCTTGCCGCGCCGTTCCCGTTTTGTTTGAATGAACGAATCGTCATGAGCCACGCCATGCCACTGCAAGTTCGCATAAAAAAACTCGTTCCCGAAGCGGTCGTTCCCGCCTACGCCTCGCCGGGCGACGCCGGGCTTGACCTGACGGCGACGTCCGCGGAATTCGACGCGGCG
>DVOG01000076.1 GCA_018713755.1 Candidatus Spyradosoma merdigallinarum
CGGCATACGGCGCGCGTTTCGTTGCCTTTTCCGACGAAACATTCCCGCCGCTGCTGAAGGAAATTCCCGACCCGCCGCTCGGGCTTTACGTTCGCGGGAACGCGGACGCGCTTGCCTCGGCGGAAACCGTCGCCGTCGTCGGCACGCGCAAAGCGTCGCTTTACGGCACGGCGAACGCGCGCAAAATCGCGCGGGATCTCGCGGCGTCGGGGAAAATCGTCGTCAGCGGCGGCGCGCGCGGCATCGACACCGCCGCGCACGAAGGCGCGCTCGACGCCGCGGGAACGACTTTCGCGGTTTTCGGCTGCGGGCTGGACGTCGTCTACCCGCCGGAAAACGCCGAGCTTTTCAAGAAAATCGCGGCGAACGGCGGCGCGCTGCTCAGCGAATTTCCGTTCGGGAAAAAAGCCGACCGCCGCACGTTCCCGCAGCGCAACCGCCTCATCGCGGGCATGGCGGCGGGCGTGCTCGTCGCCGAATCCGACGAAGCGGGAGGAAGCATCATCACGGCGAATTTCGCGACGGACTGCGGCCGCGCCGTTTTCGCGCTGCCCGGACGCGTCGAGCAGCCGGGATCGCGCGGCTGCCATCGACTGATCCGCGAAGGCGCGACGCTCGCGACCTGCGCCGCCGACATTCTCGAAGACCTTTCCGGAAAGCCCGTGCAGCAAATGCTCGCCCTCAAAAACGCCTGCGCCGAAACCGGCGAAAATCTTTCGGCGGAGGCGCGAAAAATTCTCGCGGCGCTGCGCGGCGGCGAAGCGCTTTCTCCCGACGCGGTCGCAGAGCGAACGGACATGCCGTTCCCGCTCGTTTCCGCAAACCTGCTGCTGCTCGAGCTGGACGGCCGCGTCGCGCGAAAAGCCGACGGCGCTTACGAAATCGTGCTCTGAAAAAAGAAGCGGGAGCCGCTCCCGACAGAGGCGGTTCCCGCGACGCGTTTTTCTTCCGTAATTATTTTTTGGATGCGTCAAGCAGCGAGGGGCGTTCGCCCGCGGGCTTGAGAAGAACCTGCTCCGCCATTTGGACGTAGCCGTTCGGCGCCCAATACGTGTCCGCCTTCTGCTTGAACTCCACCGTCGCGAAGTATTCCGCGTCGGGGCGGAACTTCACGCCTTCAAGCGGGAGACGAACGAGCTTGCGCGTCCGCGCGGGAACCTCGCCGAGCTCCAGCATGCCGCCCGCGACGCGCTTCCCGTCTTCCGTCAGCGTCCACGCAACGTCGTAGCACGACAAATCCCGGAAGTAGTTCTTGTTGAAGATTTCAAGCTCGCCCTTCGACGCGTCCGCCGCGCGGACGCCCACGTTCTGGTAAACTTTCTTCACTTCGTGATACTGCGGCTTGGGCTCGCGGTCGCCGAACACGATCCCGTTCATCACGAACTGCCCGTCGTTGGGGAAATCGCCGAACTGGCCGCCGTAGGCGAGAAAGCGCGTTCCCGTCGAGGCATCCCAATTATAAAGCGACTGATCCACCCAGTCCCAAATCGCCCCGCCCATGATGTAGTTCGACGACTCGATCGCGTCCCAGTAATCCTTCAGGTTCCCCAGCGCGTTCCCCATCGAGTGCGCGTATTCCGAGATGTGGAACGGGTATTTGCACGCCGCTTCGCCGCGCGAAGCCGCGACGACCCAGCCGACGGACGGATACTGGTTCGACCCCATGTCGACGATGGCGTTGTTGCGCTCGTACTGCACGGGGCGCGACGTGTCCGCGGCTTTCAGCGCGTTGTAGGCGTGAACGAAATTCTCGCCCGGCCCCGCCTCGTTCCCGAGGGACCAAATCACGATCGACGGATGATTCTTGTTCCGATGAACCATTTCCATCACGCGAGCCACGTGCGCCGCCTTCCACTCCGGCGGATGCGAAAGCGATTCCTTCCCGTAGTAATACTGATGCGACTCGATGTTCGCTTCATCCTCCAGATAAATTCCGTACTTGTTGCAGAGGTAATACCAATACGGATCGTCCGGATAATGCGCGTTGCGCACGTGGTTGATGTTCCCGCGAAGCAGAAGCTTCAAATCCTCTTCCATGTCCGCCCGCGTAATCGCGTGACCGCGCGAAGGATGAGATTCGTGACGGTTCACGCCCTTGAGCTTCACCGTCTGCCCGTTCACGAAATACCAGCGCCCTTCCCGTCCGAATTCGTCGCGCCCCTCCTTGATTTCAACCGTCCGGAAGCCCGTCTGGACCGCCGTCGCCTCCGTCACGCGCCCGCGCCCATCGAGAAGCTCCGCCGTGAGCGTGTAGCAGTAGGGAAGCTCCGCTGACCACGTCTTCGCGCCGGCCACCTCAAAAACCGCAAGCGGCGCATCCGAAACGCTCCCCGACGCGGGAACGCCCAGCCTCACTTCCGCGCGCGCCACGGGCGCCGCTCCCGCGGGAACCTCCCCGTAAAGCTCGTTCGCGTAAAGCGCGTAGCGAAGCGTCCGCTTCTCCCCCGCAGACGCGTTCCCGCGGTTCGCAATTTCCGCGGCGATTTCCACGCGCCCCGACGCCGACGCCTTCACGAACAGATCCCGAAGATAGACCTTCGGAACGCTATACAGCGAAACCGTCCGGAAAATCCCGGGCAAACGGAACATGTCCTGCGATTCCAGAAACGATCCGTCGCTGTTGCGGTAGACTTCCACCGCAATCGTCGCAGCCTCGCCAGCGCGGACGAACTTCGTCACGTCGAAGCACGCAGGGTCGCGTGAATTCTTCGAAAAGCCCACGTAGCGTCCGTTCACCCACACGTAGAAAAACGAGTCCGCCCCGTCGAAGTTCAGGAAAATTTCGCGCCCGTCCCACGACGCGGGAACGATGAAGTCGCGCCGGTACGAGCCCACCTCGTTGCGGTAAACGTACGTCGTGCGGCGCTTGTCACGAGGCTCGCGCATCACGCCTTTTTTCCAGTCGCCCACTTTCACCTCGTGCTCGAAAATCACGGGCTGGTTCACGTAAATCGGCAACCCGTATTTGTGGCGCCCGTTGCCTTTTTCCGAAAGCCCCGCCACGTTCCAGTTCGACGGAACCGCGATGTCGTCCCAGCCCGAAACGTCGTAATCCTTGCGGTAAAAATCCTTCGGCCGCTCGTCGGGATGCTTCACCCAATGAAACTTCCACGTCCCGTCCAAAGACTTCCAGTACGCCGAATCCGACTCCGGGAAAATCTTCAGCGCCGAGGCCGCGTCCGCGAACGGATAAAACGTCGCGCGCGGCTGCTCCTTGTTCAGCGCAAGCGCTTGCGGGTCTTCCCACTCCGTTCCCGCGGGCGCGGCGTCCGCCCCGTAGCGGAATCCCTCCAAGGGCGCGGGAACGGCAAAACTCCGGAGCACAAGCGCTCCGACCAAAACGGCGGCAACGGCTATCGTCTTTTTCATCTCTTCTTTTCTTTCAGGGGGAAAAATCAACGCCCACATTTTCCTGAAAACCTTCGACCAGGCAAGACGAAACCCGCGAAGGAAAAACGGCGTTCCCGCCGCGAAAAAATCAGGCCTCGCCGAAAACGGCGGAAACGTAATTTTCGACGGAAAACGGCTGAAGATCTTCCGGCTTTTCGCCGAGCCCGACGAAGTAAATGGGGATGCGCAGTTCCCGCCAAATGCCGACGAGCGCGCCGCCGCGCGACGTGCCGTCGAGCTTCGTGACGATCAGCCCCGTGAGCCCGAACGCCTCGTTGAAGATTTTCGCCTGCTCGATGGAATTGGAGCCGAGCGTGCCGTCGACGACGAGCCAGCGGTGATGCGGCGCGGCGGGATCGAGCTTGGAAACGACGCGGGAAATTTTTTTCAGCTCCTCCATCAGGTGCGCCTTCGTGTGCAGCCGCCCCGCCGTATCCAAAATCGCGATACGCTTCCCGCGGGAACGCGCGGCCTGCACGGCGTCGAACGCGACGGCGGCGGCATCCGCCCCGTGACGCCCGGGAACGAGATCAAGCTTCAGGCGTTCCGCCCAGGCGGCGATTTGCTCGTTCGCGGCGGCGCGGAACGTGTCGCACGCGCCGAGAATGACGGGATCGCCGTTCGTCTCGAAAAGATGCGCGAGCTTCGCCGCCGTCGTCGTCTTTCCGGCGCCGTTCACGCCGACCAGCGCGATGACCTCGGGAACGTGCGCGGGATCGGGAGAAAACTCCGCCTGCGCTCCGGCGAGAACGCGGGAAAGCACGCGGCGCCCGATTTCCGCCGCCGCGCGGCCGTGCAGGTCTTTGTCCGCGGCGTAAGCCTTGCGGATTTCGTCGAGAATTTCCTGCGTCGTCTCGACGCCGAAATCCGCGCCGTAAAGCGCTTCCTCAAGCTCGTCGATTGAAGCGGCATCGAGCTTTTTCGAAAAAATTCCGCCGAGCGAGCCGAAGAGCTTCGCCGTTTTTCTGAAGCCGTCTTTGAATTTCTGAAGGAGAGAGCCGAACATCGGGAAAGGAAATGCGAAGAAAAAATTTCCGCGCGGCGGGAACGCGTCATTCCTGCGCTTCGCGGAGCGGGCGCGAGAGGTGCGTCTTGACGCGGTCGAGGACGCCGTTGACGAAGCGATGCGAATCTTCGGTGGAGAAAATTTTCGCGAGTTCGACGGCTTCGTTGATGGAGACGACGGGCGGGATATCCCTGCGGTAGAGAAGCTCGTAGACCGCAAGGCGCAGAATCGCGAGATCGCAGCGGGCGATGCGGGCGAGCGTCCAGTTTTTCGCGCAGGCGGCGATGATTTCGTCGATGCGGGAACGGTTCTCGAGCGTTCCGACGGCGAGTTCTTCCGCGAAGGCGTAAAATTCGCGCGGCTCCGTCCGCCGCGTGAAGAAATCGAAGAGCATTTCCGGCAGCTCTTCCGGCGCGCACGGGCAGGCGCTCCATGCGTAGAGGAACTGCATCGCGGCGATGCGGTTCGCGCGGCGGCGCGAACCGCGAGGTTTCTTTTCGGGCGACGCCTCCGCAGCGGCGGCTTTTTCTTCAGAAGACATGACGGCTCCGTTTCTCAATTTTTGCGGAAAGGACTGTCTCCGCCCAGCGGGAATCCGCCCTGCGCGTCGTCGTCTTCGTCATCGTCGTCGCGCAGAAAATTGCTCCCGAAAATTTCCTCGTTGCGTTCCCGCTCGATGTCGTTGCGGTCGAGCTCCTCAAGGTAGCGCGCGAGACGCAGACCGGTCGTCGCGATGTCGAGCGCGGCGAGCGCGAATTCCGACCCGCGGTCGGTTTCGCCGAAAACGCGCTCGTCCGCCTGCGCTTCGCTGTTGACGACGACGATGCCGTTGACGACGGGCACCTGCGTGTCCAAGGCGATTCCCTGCAGCGCTCCCGCGGTCGCGTGCGCGATGATTTCATGGTGCGGCGTTTCGCCGGCGATGACGACGCCGAGCGCGATGACGCAGTCGTAGTCGCCGGTGAGCGCGAGCATGTTGGCGACGTAAGGGATTTCGTTCGCGCCGGGAACGCGGGAAACGTCGATCCCGCCGGCGGGAATTTTGGCTTCGCGGAGCTTTCGGCGCACGCGCTCGACGAGATGGTCGACGTGCTTGGAATTGTAGCGGGAAGCGACGATCGCGAAACGCAGATCCGAACGCGATTCCGGCTTGTGTGTCGGTTTGTTTTTGCTCATGCGGGAAACGGATTAAAAAGTTCCGAAAACTCTGCGGATTTGAAAGAACATTTTCAACAAAGAACGGCGGAGGCGGGAACGGCTCAGTCGCTTCCGAGCGCCGCGTTTTTCCGGCGCCACGACTTCCGCCAGCCCGTCCGATGGTGCGTGATCCAGTCCAGCGTCGCAAGCGTGATGCCGACGTCGCGGCCGGCGCGTTCGCTCATGAACCACTTATGACGCAGGATTTCCTCTTTTTCCGCGACGACTTCCCGATAAAGGCTGGACTGCCGCGCGACGGCCCGCGCGAGCTTCTCCGGCAGCGTCGCCGCCGCGGGTTTCGTGAAAATGATTTCTCTCCTTATCTTCATGGTTCGCACTATGCCGCGCGCGGGCGATTTTTCAACAAAAATCGTCCCGCGGGAACGCCGGACGGCGGATTTTCAGCGGCGGCCTTTGACGAGCTTCTGCGCGATGGCGAAGCGGGCGACGGCCTCGAGCTTTTCGAGCTCGACGGGATCGATTTCCTTGCGGTCGCGGGCGGCGGCGATGGCGGCCTCCGCTCGCGCCTGCGCGTTTTCGACGGCGGAGAGGTCGATTTCCTTCACGTCGATCGCCGCCTCGGCGAGCACGCTCACGCGGTCGGCGATGACGCGCCCGTAACCGCGGTCGACGGCGAGGCGCGTCGTTCCCGCGGCGGTGACGACGTCGACCTCGCCCGGCTCGATTTCCGCCGTCAGCGGGATGTGCCCGGGCAAAATTCCCAGCTCGCCCGCGGACGTCGGCAGCGTCACCGACGCGACGTTTTCCGCCTGGAAAACGACGCCCGCGGGAGTGATGATTTCAAAACTCAGCATGAACGGCGTTTCCTGCGGCGGTTAATTTTTCTTTGCGGAAGCGATGACTTCGTCGATGGAGCCTTTCATGTAGAAATGCTGTTCGGCGATGTCGTCGACTTCGCCTTTCAGAATCGTGTCGAGCGAGCGCACCGTGTCGGCGACGGAGCAATACGCGCCGTTCATTCCCGTGAACTGCTCGGCGACGTGGAAAGGCTGCGAGAGGAACTTCTGGATTTTTCGCGCGCGGGAAACGGTGAGCTTGTCCTCGTCGGAAAGCTCGTCCATGCCCAGAATCGCGATGATGTCCTGCAGATCCTTGTATTTCTGCAAAACGGCCTGCACGGCGCGGGCGACGCGGAAATGCTCCTTGCCGACGACCTGCGGCGAAAGCGCCTGCGAGGTCGACGCGAGCGGGTCGACCGCGGGGTAAATCGCGAGCTCGGCGATTTTGCGGTCGAGCACGATGGTCGAGTCCAGGTGCGCGAACGTGTTCGCGGGAGCGGGGTCGGTCAAGTCGTCCGCGGGAACGTAAACGGCCTGGAACGAAGTGATGGAGCCTTTTTTCGTCGAAGTGATGCGTTCCTGCAGGTTGCCCATTTCCGTCGCAAGCGTCGGCTGATAGCCGACCGCGGAGGACGAGCGGCCGAGCAGCGCGGAAACTTCCGATCCCGCCTGAGAGAAGCGGAAGATATTGTCGATGAAGAGGAGCACGTCCTGCCCTTTTTCGTCGCGGAAATATTCCGTCATCGCCAGCGCCGTCAGCGCGACGCGCATGCGCGCTCCCGGCGGCTCGTTCATTTGGCCGTAAACGAGCGCGACCTTGGATTTCGAAATGTCTTTCGTGTCGATGACGCCGGACTCGCACATTTCGCGGTAAAGGTCATTGCCTTCGCGGGAACGCTCGCCGACGCCCGCGAACACGGAGTAGCCGCCGTGCGCCTTCGCGATGTTGTTGATGAGCTCCATGATGAGCACCGTCTTGCCGACGCCCGCGCCGCCGAAGGCGCCGACTTTTCCGCCCTTGACGAAGGGGCAAATCAGGTCGATGACCTTGATGCCCGTTTCGAGCAGTTCCGCGCCCGTGCTCTGTTCGACGAGCGGCGGCGGGTTGCGGTGAATCGGGTATTTTTTCGCGAAACGGACTTCGCCCTTGCCGTCCACGGGATCGCCCGTGACGTTGAAGATGCGGCCGAGCACGCCTTCGCCGACGGGCGCCTGAATCGGCGCTCCCGTGTCCGTCACCGGCATGCCGCGCACGAGACCGTCCGTCGTGCTCATCGCGACGGTGCGGACGACGCCGGAGCCGAGGTGCTGCTGCACTTCGAGCACCAGCCGCGTCGGCGCGCCGTTGAGCGTGTAGTTCACCTCCAGCGCGTTGTAAATCGCGGGAATGCTTTTTTCGTCGAACTGCGCGTCCACAACCGCGCCGATGATCTGCGTAATCGTTCCTGTCGTATTCATAAATTATTTACTTTTTTTTGATTTCGGGATCCATTCGAGTTCAAAATTTTCTTTCGCTCCGAGCGTACGCCGTTCCCGCTCGATTTGCGGAATGCCTTTCGGCGGACACGGCAAATCTTCGGGAAGCGTTCCGCCGAGCTCTTTGATTGTTTCGCGAACTTTTTTGCCGACTTCGTAGTGCGCGGCGTTCGCGCGCGCCTTCCCGTCAATGTTTTCTCGGCGAATTTTTTCCTCCGCCTGTGTGGCGCGGAAAAGATTGGCGGCGAGCTCCGTGCTGCCCATGTGATCGAGGATCTTCTGGTTTTTCTTCAATCCCTTGCGCGAGTGAATCGCTTTCGCGTCCAGGCCGCCGTAAAGCCCCTTGTAGCCATGGTTCTGAAAAATCGCGTAATCCAGATCCGTGCGCACGCCCGCGCGTTTCGCGGTTTCGACGAGAGTCTTGTTGTGCTCCCGCATTTCTCTGCGCAGAAAAAGCCGCCGGTCTTCTTCGCTGAGCGCGTTGAACGCGGCATCGTCCGTGAGCTCTTGTCTGCGCGTTTGGATCGCGAAATACGTTTGTCCAAGCGCTATGACGGGCTTGGACGAATCGCCGTTCTGCACGATGAGGTAGCACGCGTAGCGCGACAGGCGGAAGTCTTCGATTTCGCGCTTCGCGCCTTTTGCGAGATCGATCATTTTCACCTCAAGGTGAAAATGATCCGAAGCCTTTGCCCCTGCGGTTTCGCAAGCGATTTTCGCCTTTTCGACCAGCGGCCTGAATTTCTCCCAACGGCTGTATTCGAGCACGGGGAACAGCTCGCGCGCGGACCAATACTCATTGCCGCTCTCGTCGATTCGGCGGAGCTCCTCAAAAGTTCTGTTTCGGTTCGCGGGAACGTTCATTTTCGAAACTCCTTTCCGTCGTTCGGGGATTTGTTCTTGCGCTTCGCGCCGTCGCGGGCAAAATCGGAAAAGTCCTTTTCATTGAGGACTCCGTTCCCGCAGGGTATGGCAGCTCGGGGATTTCGCACCCCGACCGAATCCAGCCATTGCGGGAATTTTTTTGTGTGAAAATACCGGAGCAGCCCGTCTTCCATCCATTTGTGAAAAGACCCGAGCCGGCGCCCGTGAACCGACGAAACCGCGTTCACCGTTTCGTGCCCGCGCGTCGTCGCGACCGCGACGGCAACGATGACGCTTTCGCCGCTCTCCGTGTCCTTCAGCGTCGTGAGCACAACTTTGTCGCCGTTCCCGTGGGCGGAATCGAACACCGCGACGGGATCGGCGAGCTCCGCCGGAAGCGCCCGCAGATTCGTTTCGCCGACATGGTGAAATTCTCCGGTGAATTTGCTCGCCGTTTTTCCGAGGGTTTTGTCGAGGATGCTTTTGTTGATGATAATGCGCATTTCCGTGGAGGGAACACCGTCGTCCGCGAGCAGCCGCGTCAGCACGTCCGGCGTTCGCGAAAGCACCGTATGCGGAACGCGCGCGTTGAGCCTTCCCGCGAAATAGTCGTCGAGCGTCGCGTTCCACGCGGCGGTTTCCTCCGTCGCGACGGAAAACGCCGCGGCGTCGCTTTTCGCGTCCGCGGGAACGGCGAAAAAAACGGAAAACGCGCAGAGCGCCGCGCACACGACGCCCGCGAGGAAGCGGCGGGAACGTCGCTTCTCGGGAACGGTTTCTTGTGCTTGCGTGCGCATCGGCGTTTTCTCTTTTCTACCTTCCCGCTCAGCCGGCGTTGGAGGCGGCGAGCTCGTTGATTTCGTTGGTGATGGCGGACTGGCGCGCCTTGTTGTATTCGAGGGAAAGCGACTCGACGAGCGCCTTCGCGTTGTCCGTCGCGGCCTTCATCGCGACCATGCGGGCGGACTGCTCGGACGCCTTGGCTTCGAGCATCGCCTGATGCAGGCTCTGCTTGAAAAACAGCGCGGGAAGGCCGTCGAGAATCGTCTTGGCGTCGGGCGCGAAAGACATTTCGCGGTCGTCTTCGACGAGCTTGAACTCCTCCTGCTCGCCCTGCACGGCGAACTGCGCCTGCATGCGTTCCTCCAAGTTCACGAGCGGCACGAGCGTGGAAATCATCGGCACCTGCGCGATCGTGTTCTTGAATTGCGAAAGCACGATTTCGATCGTGTCGATCGTTCCCGCGAGGTATTCCTTAATCAAAAATTCGCCGATCGGGCGCACTTCGGAAAAATTCACGTGGTCGCTCACGGAAAAATCCGCGACGAGGTTGCGCTTGGTCCGGGCGAGGAACTGCGCGGCCTTTTTGCCGACGGCGAAATACCGCGCCGGCGTTCCCGCTGGAACGTTCTTGCTCAGGAAGCGGAACAGGTTGGAATTGAGCCCGCCGCAAAGCCCCTTGTCCGTGGCGATGACGACGATCCCGCGCGTCTTCACGGGGCGCTCCTGGATGAGCGGATGGGAAAAATCTCCCGTCGCTTCCAGCCCGCGCAACGCCGTGCCGAGGATGCGCGAAAGCAGCTCGGCGTAAGGCCGTCCCGACGTCGCCGCGTCCTGCGCGCGGCGCATTTTCGACGACGCGACGAGCTGCATCGCGCGCGTGATCTGCCCGGTGTTCGTCACCGAGCGGATGCGGTTTCGGATTTCTCGTAAGCCTTTTGCCATTTTCCGTAAAAGCCTGAAGCTTTGAATTTACGCCGCGTAAGCGGATTTCCACTGCGAGCAGGCGGCCTGAAGCTTCGCCTCGATCGCGTCGTCGAGCTTCGCCTTCGTCTTGATTTCCGCGAGAAGCTCCTTCGCCGAAGTTTCAAGAAATTCCTGCAACGCGAGCGAAGCCGCGAGCGTGTTTTCCCGCGCGACGTCCGCGAAGAAATCGTGCTGCATCGCCCAAATCAGCGCGATCTGCGAAGCGACGGGCTTCGGTTCTCCCGGCCCTTGCTTGAACAGCTCGACGAAGCGGTCGCCCTTGTCGAGAATCGCCTTCGTCGCTGCGTCGAGATCGCTCCCGAACTGCGCGAACGCCGCCATTTCGCGATACTGCGCGAGCTCGCCTTTGACTTTTCCCGCGACCTGCTTGAACGCCTTAATCTGCGCCGAGGAACCGACGCGGGAAACCGACAGTCCGACGGAAATCGCCGGGCGCACGCCCTGATTGAACAAATCCGTCTGAAGGAAAATCTGCCCGTCCGTAATCGAAATGACGTTCGTGGGAATGTAGGCGGAAACGTCGCCCGCCTGCGTTTCGATGATCGGGAGCGCCGTCAGAGAGCCTTTTCCCGTGAGGCGCGCGGCGCGCTCCAGCAGGCGGGAATGCAGGTAGAAAACGTCGCCCGGATACGCCTCGCGACCGGACGGACGCTTCAGAATCAGCGACACTTGCCGATACGCGGCGGCGTGCTTGGACAAGTCGTCGTAGACGACGAGCGCGTCCATGCCGTTCTCCATGAACCATTCGCCGATCGCCGCTCCCGCGAAAGGCGCGTACATCTGATTCGCGGCGTTTTCCGACGCTCCCGCGACGACGACGACGCAGTATTCGAGCGCTCCCGCGCGCTCCAGCGTCGCGATCAGGCGCGCCACGCTGGAATTTTTCTGCCCGACGGCGACGTAAATCGAATAGACCGGGCGGAAATTCGGGTCGCTCGAGGCGAAGCCTTCGCGATTGATGCGCGCCTGATTGATGATCGTGTCCGTCGCGATCGTCGTCTTGCCCGTCGAACGGTCGCCGATGATGAGTTCGCGCTGTCCGCGGCCGATGGGAATCATCGCGTCGATCGGCATGATGCCCGTCTGCAGCGCCTGGTTGACGGGCTGGCGCGGCATGATGCCCGGCGCGATTTTTTCGATCGGCGCGCGCTCTTTCGCGGGAACGGGCCCTTTGCCGTCGAGCGGATTGCCGAGCGTGTCGATCACGCGCCCGAGCAGTTCCTTGCCCACGGGAACGCTGAGCAGCCGCCCCGTCGTCTTGCAGGTCATGCCTTCCTTCAGCGAAGACGCATCGCCCATGACGACGACGCCGACGATGTCCTGCTCCAAGTTGAACGCGATGCCTTCGAGCCCGTTCTCGAACGCGAGCATTTCGTTCATCATCGTTTTTGAAAGTCCGTCGACTTTCGCCACGCCGTCGGCGAGCTCGACGACCGTGCCGACGTTCGCCTTTTCCGGTTTCGCGTCGAGCGAAGCGATCGCCGAGCGGATGTCATCAAGAATCTGATTCATAGTTTTTTTCGTGATTTCGTGTTTTTCTGTTTTCAAATGGTTCGTTTTCGTCAAAAGAAAATTCCTGCGTTCCCGCGCGGGAACGCCGCCGCGCGGACTTTCACAAGAGGAACTTGCCCGCGGAGCCGTTCCCGCGCGCGGTTCCCGTAAAAATTTCCGGGCGAAGAATCGTCAGAAGAATCCGCTTCATTTTCTTTCCTCGAAATGCGGAAGCAGGAAGAGCGAAACTTTTACGCGCCGGAAAGCGAAAGGCGGAGCCGCGCGAGCGCGCCCGCGAGCGAGGCGTCGAACACGTCGTCGCCGACTTGGACGCGCAGGCCGCCGAGCAGCGCGGGATTTTCCTCCGGCGCGGGAGCGATCGGGCGCCCGCAGCGCGCGGAAAAATGCGCGGCGATTTCGTCCGCCGTTCCCGCGGGCAGCGTTCCCGCGAATTCGATGCGCGCTTGGGAAAAACGCAGTTCGCGCGCGACCGCCGCGTAGAAATTCTTCAGCAGCGGGCGCAGGCGCGTCGGCGGGAACGCGCGCGGGAGCTCCGCGAGCACGGCACGCACGCGGGCTTCGTCGACGCGGCCGTCCGCGCCGCGGGAGAGCTCGACGAGCCGCTCCGTCGTCTTCCTCAAAATTTTTTCCCGGTCTTTTTTCGCCATCGTTTTCAGCTCCTGATTTCCTTCGCGGCGGACGCGGCGAGGCGGGATTTCTCCGCGGCGGAAAGGTCGCGCGCGAGCAGCTTCGCCGTCGTTTCGACGACGAGCGAGGCGACTTCGCCCCTCAGGTCGGCGAGCATCTTCTCGCGTTCCCGCTCGATGTTTTCGGCGGCGCGACGCTCCGTTTCCTCGGCGCGCGCGATCGCGTCCTGCGCGGCTTTTTCAACGGTTTCCTTGGCGGACTTGCGCGCGGCGTCGAGCACGACGGAAGCGTCCTGCGCGGCTTGGGCCATTTTCGCCTTGTAGTCGGCTTCGGACTGCGCGAGCTTCGCCTTCATGTCGTCGTGAAACTTCAGGCCGTCTTCAATTTTTTTCTGTCGTTCGGCGACGGTCGCCATCAGCGGGCGGAAGCCGAAATACCACACGACGAGCGCGAGCACGGCGAAGCTGATCACCTGCACGAGGAGCGGCCCCGGCTCGATGCCGAATTTCGTCGCGATTTCCGCCGCGAGGTTCCCGGAAGCCTCCGTTCCCGCGGCAGGGGGAACGGCGTTCGCCAAAATCTGAAAAATCGTTGTCATTTTCTGTCAAAAATTTACGGGAAAGGAAATGCCGCTTCCGCGAGCGGGCGCGGGGACGGAAACGAGCGCGCGTTCCCGCGCCCTTTCGCGGAAGCGGGAACGGATCATTCGTTCGACAGGAACAGCCCGTAGAACGCGACGGCTTCCGCGAGCGCCATGCCGAGAATCCCGATGACGAGAATCTTGCCGAACGCTCCCGGATTGCGGCCGACGGCTTCGACGGCCTTCATGCCGACGAGACCGACGCCGAGCGCCGCGCCGAGGCACGCCAGCGCCTTGGTCGGGCTTCCCGTGACTGCTGCGAGAACAAGTAACGTATCCATTGATTTTTCCTTTGTGGTGTGGGTGTTGTTTGTTTTTATGTGCGTATCCCGGCGTGAACGCGTCGCGCATCCTCCCGCGCGGGAAAAGGCTGAAAGCGGTTTTCCGTCAGCTCGCCGGCGTTCCCGCGTCCTCCGCGGGTTCGTCGTCGTGATTGGTGATCAGTCCGATGTAGACGGCGGAAAGCAGCGTGAAGACGAGCGCCTGGACGACGCCCACGAGCAATTCCAGAAAATAGAACGCGGTGAAATATCCCGTCGAGTGCATCAGCGTCTCGCCGCCGAAGACGTTCCCGAAAAGACGGAACGAGAGCGAAATCGGCCGGAACAGAATCGAGATGACTTCGATGACGCCGACGCCGAGAAAAATCAGCGAAAGGAAATAATAGACCGCCGCGGGAACGTCGTTTCTGGACGCCTTGTTCCCGAACCACTCGTGCAGCACGGCTCTCGGGCCGGCGAATTTGAAAATCAGAATCAGCCACGCGCCGAACGAAATCAGCGCCAGCCCCAGCGTGCCGTTCATGTCCGCGCCGAGCGGGCGGAACAGCGGAAGAAACGTCTCCGTGCCGTCCGCGGCGGTTTCGTGCCAGCCGATCGTGCCGATGCCCGGAATCAGACTCGCCCAGTTTTGCGCCAAAATGAAGAAAAACAGGCAAATCAGCAGCGGGAACGCCGCCGGGAAGGCGCGCCTGCCCAAAATCGGCTCCAAAATCTCCTTGAACATGCCGATAATCGTCTCGACCGCGTACTGCCCTTTCGACGGAACGAGCTTCGGCCGCCCGCACGCCAGCCGAATCAGCGCGATCAGAACAAGCGCCACGATCCACGTCGTCACAATGCTGTTCGTGATCGGGAGAGAAAATCCGTCCCAAAGCGGAATTTCGAAAAGCGTCTCGGCGGCTTCCGCCGCCGAGGCCGTCGGCGCCGCCGCCAGCAGCGGCGCCATGCAGGGGAAAAATTTTTTCACGAGAGTCATAACGAATTTTCCGACATCCGCCATTATGCACCGTCGCGCCGAAATTGCAAAACGCTTTTCGGCAAGACGCCGCGCGAGCGGACATCGGAAGCTCATCATGAGCGAATTAGAACAAATGTTCAAGCAGAAAAGCGCGCCGTTCCCGTTTTTCCGTTTTTCGGAGCGAAGCGTTCCCGCGGCGACGGGTGCGGGAACGCCTCGCGGAGCGGCATGTCAGGCGCGTCCGGGGAAGCGCGACGGGCGCCGATACGGCGCGGAAGTTTCGACGGCGTAGCCAACGACGGCGGGATCTTTGACGAGCGCGGCGAATTTTTCCGCGGGAAAAAACGTGCCCGCGGCTTCGGGCAAATCGCATTCGACGAGGCTGTCGTCGGGCCGGCGCACGGCGAGCGCGACGCGCGTGCCGCCGGAATTTTCCCGCAGGTGCGGGAGCAGTTTTTTTTCGAGAAACGCGGGAACGTCCGCGTCGGCGTCCAGCACGAAGGAAACTTTCTTCAGCAGTTTCGGGAGCTGTTCCCGCAACGGCGAGATGCGCACGGCCTGCAGGCTCCATTCCTCCTGGCGGTCCCGGTAGCGCAGCTCGCAGTCGATGACGACTTGCGCGCCGTCGGCGATTTGCCCCTTGTTTTCTTCGTAATCCGAAGCGAAGCAGATCATGTTGTACTTGTCCTTGCGCGTCTCGAGCGAGAACGTCGCGAAAACGCGCCGGTCGGCGGTCTGCTTGACGTAAATGTCCTCGATGATGCCGCAAACGCGCACAACGTGGTTTTTCGCCGTTTTGGAAAACGCGCAGGCGTCGAGCGGGCCCGAAAGCGTGGAGACGGCGGCGTCGAGCCCCGCGTAAAAGCCGAGCGGATGCCCGGAAAGGTAAAGTCCGAGCAGCTCCTTTTCCTTGCGGAGCTTTTCCAGCGGCGACATCGGCGCGCCGGAGCGGTCGATGAAATCCGCGGCGGAGCGGCGTTCGTCCGCGATGCCGAGCTCGAGCGTTCCCGTGTCGTCCGCGTCGTTTTTCTGGAGGAAATCGCGCACGGCGTTGAAGGACGCCTGGATGTGATTGCGGTCCTCGTATTGCTCGCAGCTGTCGAAGCCGCCCGCGTCGATCAGCGAAATCATGTTGCGCCCGATGTTGATCGGCAGCTCGCGGACGACGCCGGTCTCCGCGTTCTTCACGGAAACGCGCTTGGGAACGATGCGTTCCATAAAGTCGACGAAGCCTTTGTATTTCCCGCCGCGGGAACGTTCCTCGATGATGGTCTGCGCGATTTTCCCGCCGAGCCCCTTCAGCGCCATGAAGCCGAAGTGGATGGCGTTGTTCGCGGGATCGGGCGTGAAAAGCTCGTTGGACGTGTTGACGTTCGGCCCGCGGACGCCGATGCCCATGCTCTCGCATTCGGCGATGACGCCGAGCATCTTTTCCGGATTGTTCATTTCGGAGTCGAGCACCGCCGCCATGTATTCCACGGGAAAATGCGCCTTAAGGTAGCCCGTCTGGTAGGCGACGTAGGCATAACAGACGGAGTGCGACTTGTTGAAGGCGTATTCCGCGAACGCCGTCCAGTCCTTCCAGATTTTGTCGATGAGCTGCTCCGCACGCGCCCTGTTGCCCTTGAGCGGCTCCATGAAACGCGGATTTTCGAGGCAGCCGCGGTGAAATTTTTCCTGCAGCTTCGCCATCGTGTCGAGCTGTTTTTTCCCCATCGCCTTGCGGAGCACGTCGGACTCGCCGCGCGTGAACTGCCCGAGCTCGCGGGAAAGCAGCATCACCTGCTCCTGATAAACCGTGATCCCGTAGGTGTCTTCGAGATAGCGCTCCATCAGCGGGTGATCGTAAACGATGCGGTCTTCGCCGTGCTTGCGCCGGATGAACTGCGGGATGTATTCCATCGGTCCGGGCCGATAAAGCGCGTTCATGGCGACGAGGTCTTCGAAGCGGTTCGGCCGAAGCAGGCGCAGGTACTTCCGCATGCCGGCGGATTCGAACTGGAACAGGCCCGTCGTTTCTCCGCGGGAAAAGACGCCGAACGTCTTCTCGTCGTCGAGCGGGATCGCGCCGATGTCGACGTCGACGCCTTTCGCGGCCTTCACGTTCGCCAGACAGTTTTTCAGAATGGTGAGCGTCTTCAGCCCGAGAAAGTCCATCTTGAGCAGCCCGATCGGTTCGACGAAATGCCCGTCGTACTGCGTCGTGAGCAGATTGTCGTCCGGCGTCGGCATCACGGGAATGGTCTCGATGAGCGGATCGCGGGAAATCAGCGTTCCGCAGGCGTGGACGCCCGTCTGCCGAATCGAGCCGTCGAGCGCTTCCGCGAAACGAAGCGTGTCGACGATGAGCGGGTCCGAGGAATTTTTCTCGTCGCGCAGCTGCGGGCTTTCCGCCAGCGCCGCCTCCATGGTGATTTTCGGACGCGCGGGAACGAGCTTCGCAAGGCGGTTCGCCTCCGCCAGCGGCAGGTCGAGCACGCGCGCGACGTCCTTGATCGCCATGCGCGGCGCCATGCTGCCGAAGGTGACGATGTGCGCGACGTGGTCCTGCCCGTATTTGCGCGCGACCCAGTCGAGCACTTTTCCGCGGCCGACGTCGTCGAAGTCGATGTCGATATCGGGCATCGAAATGCGGTCCGGATTCAGGAAGCGCTCGAACAGCAAGTCGTATTTCATCGGGTCGATCGCCGTGATGCCGAGACAGTAGGCGACGACGCTTCCCGCCGCGCTCCCGCGCCCGGGCCCGACGAGCACGCCCATTTCCCGCGCCGCCGCGATGAAGTCCTGCACGATCAGAAAGTAGCCGGGAAAGCCCATGAGCTTAATCGTGTTCAGCTCGAAATCGATGCGTTCCCGCACGTCTTCGGGAACGTCTTCGCCCCAGCGTCGGCGCGCTCCCGCCAGCGTCAGATGCCGCAGATAATCGGCCTCGAAGCGGATGCGGTAAACTTTCTCCGCGCCGCCGAGCTTTTCGTAGCGTTCGCCGAATTCCGCCTTCAGCTCGTCCTCGGAAATGCGTTCCCGCAGCGCCGCCTCCGAGCCGAAATCCTCGGGAATCGGGAACACGGGCATGATCGGAGGGGAATCCAGCTCGTATTCCCCGACTTTGTTCGCGACTTCAAGCGTGTTGAGCAGAACGTCCGGCCGGTCGCCGAACAGCGCCTTCATCTCGTCCGTCGTCTTGAACCATTCCTGCCGCGTGTAGCGCAGGCGTTTTTCGTCCGAAACCTTTTTCCCGGAGTTGAGACAAAGCAAAATGTCGTGCGCGTCGGCATCTTCCGCATTGAGAAAGTGCACGTCGTTCGTGGCGACGACCTTGATGCCGAGTTTTTCCGCGATGCGGAAGATGCCTTTTTCGACGATGATCTGCCGCTCGTAGACGCCGCGCGTCTCCTCGTTCACGCTGTTCGGGTGGCGCATGACTTCGAGGTAGAAGTCCTCGCCGAACACGCGCCGGAACCAGCGCGCCGCCTCTTCCGCTCCCGCTTCGTCCCCGGCGAGAATTTTCGAAGGAATTTCGCCGGCGAGACAGGCGGAGCACACGATGAGCCCGTCCTTGTATTTTTCGAGAATTTCCTTGTCGATGCGCGGGCGGTAATAATTCCCTTCGATGTAGCCGAGCGAAACCAGCCGCACGAGGTTGCGGTAGCCCCGCAGGTTTTTCGCGAGCAGAATCAGGTGGTTCCCGGAGCGGTCGATTTTCTCGTCCGTTCCCGCGGGAATGTTCTTGCCTTTGTCGAAGCGCGTGCGGCGCGCGACGTAGACCTCGCAGCCGAGAATCGGCTTGATGCCGGCCTTGCGGCACGTGTCGTAAAAAAGCTTTATCCCGAACATGTTCCCGTGGTCGGTCAGCGCGACGGCCGCCATGCCGTCCGCCTTCGCCTTCGCCGCGAGCTTCTTTATGCTCGTCGCGCCGTCCAGCAGCGAATACTGCGAGTGGACGTGCAAATGGACGAAATCGCTGAACGGCGCGGGCGCGGGAACTTCGGAAGGCATTTTCGTTTCAATTCGTCGTTTCGGGGCGGGAACGCGCGTTTCGGCGGGAACGCCGCGCCGCGAGGGGCGCGTTCCCGCGCGGCGCGATTTTTCGGAAGGAGGAAAAAGGAATCAGTGCTCGCCGCCGCAGTCGCAGCCGCGCGCCCAGGTCCCGTTTTCGGAAAGCTCGTGCTCGTGCTTTTTCGCGAATTCGGGAACGCCCTCTTCCTCCGTCGCGGGAGCAGGCGCAGCCTTTTTCTCATCGTCGCCGTGATGGTGATGATGGTGGTCGTGATCGCCGCCGCAGGTGCAGTTCCCGCAGGAGCCGTCGCCCTTGCAGCCGTTCATTTTCCGGCGGAATTCCTCGGGATCGAGAGGCCGCAGCCCGAGCCGCGCCAGCAAAGCGAAATCCTTCGCGACGGGGCCGTTCGGCGTCGTCAGCAGTTTGTCTCCGAGGAAAATCGAGTTCGCGCCGGCGGCGAAGCACAGCGCCTGCGCCTCGTCGCTCATTTGCGCGCGTCCGGCGGAAATGCGCACGATCGCCTTCGGCATCAGGATGCGCGCGACCGCGATGATGCGGACGAATTCGAAAACGTCCACCGGGGGACGCCCTTCAAGCGGCGTTCCCGGGCACGGGATCAGCGCGTTGATCGGCACGGACTCCGGCTGCTTCTCCATGTTCGCCAGCTCGATGAGCATTTTCAGACGGTCGTCCACGGTTTCGCCCATGCCGAGAATCCCGCCGGAGCAGACGCCCATGCCCGCCGCCTGCACGTTGCGGATCGTTTCCAGGCGGTCGTCGTAAGTGCGCGTCGAAATGATTTCCGGGTAATACTCCCGCGACGTGTCGAGATTGTGATTGTAAATGTCGCAGCCGGCCTCTTTGAGGCGCCGCGCCTGCTCTTCCGTGATCAGCCCGAGCGTGCAGCATACCTGCAGACCGAGCGCCTTCACGCCGCGCACCGACGCCAGCACGCTTTCGAACTGCGGGCCGTCGTTCACGCGCCGCCACGCCGCGCCCATGCAGAAGCGCGACGCTCCCGCCGCCTTCGCCTTTTTTGCGGCTTCGACGACGGCTTCCGGATCCATCAGCGGTTCGGGCTTCACGCCCGTTTCGCTGCGCGAAGACTGGGGGCAATACGCGCAGTCTTCCGGGCACGCGCCGGTTTTTATCGACTGCAGCATGTTGATCTGCACGGCGTCGGGCACCTGCGTCTGCTGGTGAATTTCCTGCGCGTAGTAAATCAGCGTCGGAAGCGGCAGATTGTAGACTTTGCGGACATCCTCAAGATAATAAATCATGACGGACAACAATAATACCAAATCCGAAAAGCACGAACAAAAACGTTCCCGCGCAGGCGCCGTCGAGCTTCGCCGGCGGAATTCCGCCCCCGCGTTCCCGCGGAAACGGGCGTTCTTTCCGCGGGAGCGCCGCCGGGAATCAGCGGACTTTTTCGCGGCGCATGATTTCGCCGAGCGCGAGGTAAAGGTCTGAGCGGTTGACGACGCCGAGCAGCTTCTTCGTCTCCGTGTTCTCCACGAGCGCGAGCGCGTCCTCGTGCTTGCGCGAAGCGAAGATTTTCAGCGCGTCGGGCAGCTTCATTTCCGGCAGCAGCACGGGCAGATTGTCGCGGGAAACGTCGATGGCGATGAGCGCTTCGGCAAGCTCCTTCGTCTGCGCGAACTGCAGAATGTCGGACGAGACGATCGCGCCGCGGCAGGCGTCGTTTTCGTCGGTGATGAAAATCGTCTGCGACGGGTGGCGGATGAGGACTTTCGCGACGGTCCCGAAGCTGTCGGTCGGGCGGACGGTCGGCGGCTTTTTCCGCGCGATTTCGATCAGGCGCACGGCGGAAAGCGGCTTCGAGAAAATGCTCCGCGGTCCCGACGTCAGCGCGTCGTGATACATCGATTCCGTGCGCAGCAGCCGCGCGATGCCGTAGGAGACGACGACGCCGATCACCAGCGGGAACATCAGCGTTCCCGCGAGCGTGAACTCGACGACGAGCAGCAGCGACGTCATCGGCGCGTTCGCCGCCGTCGTGAAAAACGCCGCCATGCCCACAAGCGAATACGCGATGGCGTGGTCCCCGGGAACGCCGAGCCGCGTCATCAGCGCGGAAAAAAGAAAACCGATGAACGTGCCGATCGTCAGACTCGGCGTCAGCGCCCCGCCGACCGTGCCGACGCCGAAGACGCACGCGACGATGCCGACTTTCAGCGCCAGCAGCACGAGCGCCTCTTCGGGCGAAAACTCCGAAGCGACGATCCCGCGAATCATGTTGTAGCCGTTCCCGGTGATTTCCGGGAAAAAAACCGCCGCCGCGCCGACCAGCGCTCCCGCCAGCGCAAGCCGAACGGGCAGCATCGCGTGTTTTCCGTTCAGCAGCCGCCGCGCCTTTTTCAGAAGCCAAAGCCAGACGTTCGCGGCAAGCGAGGCGACGACGCCCAGCGCGATGCAGCTCAGCGCGACGACCAAATGGTTCGAGCCGATCGCGACTTCGCCGGAAACGTGATAAATCGGGTCGACCGCTCCCAGCATGCTCAGCGTCAGGTAGCCCGCGCAGCTCGCCACGAGCAGCGGCGCAAGAAAATCCAGCGTCAGCGCGCCGAGCACGATTTCGCCGACGAAAAGCCCGCCGGAAAGCGGCGTGTGGAACGTCGCCGCCATCGCCGAAGCCGCGGCGCAGGCGACGACGAGGCGCAAACGCGGCGGCGGCAGATTGAATTTCGCGCCCAGCCACGACGCGGCGACGGCGGACGTCTGGATGAGCGGGCCTTCGCGCCCGATCGCCGCCCCCGAGCCGATCGTGAACACGGCCGAAAGGCTTCGCAGCAGACTGGGCTTCGGCGGAACGTAGCCGTCGCCGAGCGCGATCGCCTCCATGTATTCCGTGGCTTTCACGGGAACGAACTTGTGCATGAACAGCAGCGTGCTCCCGGCGAGAACGCCGCCGACGGCGGGAACGAGAACGCAGTGCCAGCTTTCGAGACCGGCGAACGCGTCGACTTGGCTCAGACCGCGCGTTCCCGTGAGCAGATCCTGGACGCAATTCACGCAGAAACTGAACAGCAGCGCGGTCACGGCGCCGATGAAGCCGGCGCAGAGCGCCCAAATGTAGATGAGCTGCGTGTCGCCGATGCGGATTTTTTCCCGCACGTCCAACCCGTAGCGCATCCACCGGGAGAATTTCTTCTCGGCGGAAACGTCGGCGCGGGCTTCTTTTTCGGCGGACATCGCGGAGCAAAACGCCGTCAGGCGACGACGGCCTTGAGTTCTTCGATCAGCGCGGCGACGTCGAGCACGCGCCCGGAAGCGTCGAGCGTCTTCGTCTCCTTGTGCCAGCGCAGAATTTTCTGCATGAGCAGAAGATAGTCGCGAATCTTGGCGGCGGGAACGCCCAGCAGCAGCACGAGGTGCGCGCGGCTTTCCGCGTCCGGCCAGGAAACGCCTTCGTCGGAAACGCCGACGGCGATGACGATGCGGTCAAGCCCTTCCGCGCGCCCGTGCGGGAGCGCCAGCCCGCGCCCGAGAAACGTGGACGACGTGCGTTCCCGCTCGACGGCCGCCTCCTTCATCGCCGCGAACGCGTCCGCGTCCGGCCGCGCTTCCAAGATGCGGAAAAGCGACGCAAACGCTTCTTCCTGGGAAGCGGTTCCGGTGATGAGGGCGGGCGGTTCGAGGACGGTGGGCATAGGCTTTGAAAACGGCGTGAAACGTATCACGTCCCGCCGCGAATGACAAAGTGAAATTCGTTCCCGCGGCGCGCGCGAAAATTCTCCTTTGGGCTTTTCCCGCGGGGAAAATTCTGTTTTCCTTTCTCTTTTATCCTTTTTGGCAAAATCGATGGACAAAAAAAGCACAGTTATCGGGATTCTGCTGATCGGCATCGCCGTGGCGCTGATGTTCTTCAACGCGCGGAACGCTCCCGAACAGCCGGCTTCCGCTCCCGCGCCCGCCCGGCAGAGCGCTCCCGCGACGGCGGCGGCGCCCGCGAAGCCCGTTCCCGCGACGGCGCCCGCGGCGGTTTTTTCCGGCGAAAAGAAAATCTGGACGCTCGAAAACGAAAAAATCGCCCTGCGGCTCTCCTCGTTCGGCGGCGGGATCGAGACGGCGGAACTCAAAGGTTTCCCGCGGACGCGGGAAGACCGCCGCCCGGTCGTCTTCAATGAAGGCGCGAGCGTTCCCGCGCTGACGCTGGCGTCCGCGCCGCGGACGCTCGGCGGCAAGCCCGAGGCGTGGCCGATGGTTTTTTCGCTGGAAAACGACGCGACGGACGCCGCGGCGAAAACGCGCACGGTGACGCTCGTCGGCTCCGACGCGCAGAAAACCGTGCGCCGCGTCTACGAAATTTCGCTCGACGCCGAAGGCAAAGGCGCGACGGATCCGTATTTCGTGCGCTCCCGCGTCGAAATTTCTCCCGCGTCGGGCGCGGACTTCGTTCCCGCGGACGATCTTTTCGTTTCGACGGGGATGCTCCCGCCGACGAACGGCGACAAGGCGAACGTCTTCCTCAACGCGTCCTGGTTCAACGGCGACGACTACGAGAAAATCGGCACGAGCCACTTCG
>DVOG01000077.1 GCA_018713755.1 Candidatus Spyradosoma merdigallinarum
GGAACGCGCCGCGGGCAAAGCGCGCGTTCCCGCCGAAAATTCCGAAGCGGAAAGCGCGGGAACTTCAGATTCGCGTTGCCCGCGGGAACGTTCGCTTTTAGGCTTGCCGCGTTTTTTTTCATCCGATGGAAACACCGAAAGAACGCATCCGACTGCAGAAATTCCTCTCGCAGGCAGAAATCTGTTCGCGCCGCGCGGCGGAAAAACTGATCGCCGAGGGCGCGGTTACCGTGAACGGCCGCGCCGCCGAACTCGGCCAAAGCGTCGTTCCCGGCGAAGACGACGTGCGCCTGAACGGGAAGAAAATTTCGCTCGAGCCGCGTTCCCGCATCGTTCTGATGATGAACAAGCCGCGCGGCTGCGTCTGCACGAATCTCGACCCGCACGACGCCAGAACGGTCTTCGAACTGATTCCGCCGGAATACGCCGCGCACAAGCTTTTCTGCGTCGGGCGGCTGGACAAAGACAGCGAAGGCCTGCTGCTGATCACGAACGACGGCGATCTGGCGAACCGCATCATCCACCCTTCGAGCGACATCCTGAAGCGCTACGAAGTCACGCTGAACCGCGACTTCGATCCCGCGCTCGCGCCGCGCCTGCTCAAAGGCGCGAAGCTCAAAAACGAAAACGGCGAAGACGAATTTCTGCGCTTCGCCAACGTCATCCGCTTCCCCGATCCGCGCAAGCTCGAAATCCATCTGAAGCAGGGACGCAAGCGCGAAATCCGCCGCCTGCTCGAACTTTTCGGCTTTTTCGTGAAATCGCTCGTGCGCTTCCAGATCGGCGGGCTGATTCTGAAAAAAATGCCGCCGGGTGACTGCCGCAAACTTTCGCGAAAAGAAATCGACTCCATCTTCGCTTCGGGCGGGAACGCCTCCGCGACGCGCAGCCGCCTGAAAAAGCCGAATCGCGCCGCCCTGCGCGGAGAAAAAGCTTCCGCGCGAAAACTTTCCGTCCACAAGAAAATTTCCCCGCGCGAAGCGCTGCGCGAACGCGAAGCGGAAAAACGGCGGGAACGCGCGAAGGAAAAGGCGCGGCGCATCCGCGAAGCGGAACGGGAACGCGCCGCGGAAAACACGCCGCCGACGAAGGAAATTTCCGGGAAAAAACCGCGGGAACGCGCCGAAAATCCCTGGCGCACGAGCCTGCGCCCGCACCGCAAAAACGCGCGCACGCGCAACTACGCGTCGCGGCGACGGAAATGATTTTTTCTCAAATCAAACGCCGCGCGACGCGCACGGCGTTCGCGAAACTGCGGCACTGAGCGACGCCCTTCCCGGCGATGTCGTAGGCGGTGCCGTGATCCGGCGACGTCCGCACACGCGGCAGCCCGAGCGAAATGTTGACGGCCTCGTCGAACTCCAGCGTCTTGAGCGGCGCGAGCGCCTGATCGTGATAAAGCGCGACGACGACGTCGAACTCGCCGCGCAGCTGCCGCGCGAAAACCGTGTCCGCGGGAACGCAGCGCGAAAGCCCGGGGAAACGGGAACGCAGGCGCGACGCCGCCGGCTCGATGCGCTCGATTTCCTCCGAACCGAGAATGCCGCCCTCGCCCGCGTGCGGATTCAGCCCGCAAAGCCCGATGCGCGGGAACGCGCCGCCGACGGCTTCTGCCGTTCCCGCCGCGCGGGAAAAACGCCGCGCGAGAAAATCCGCCGCGACGACCGCGCGCTCAAGCGTCTCCGCCGTCAGCGCGGCGGGAACGTCTTTCAGCGGAATGTGCCACGTGGCGAGCACGACGGAAAGCCGCCCGCCCGCGAACGCCATCACGGGAACGCCGCCCCAGCGGGCCGCGAAAAACTCGGTCTGCCCCGGAAACGCGTAGCCGACGCTTTTCAGCCCCGCCTTGTTCACGGGAGCCGTGACGACGCCGGAAAATTCTCCCGAAAGCGTTCCCGCCGCCGCGCGCTCCATCGCGGCGAGCGCGACGCGCTGCCCCTCCGCGCTCGGCCTTCCCGGCGCGATTTCAAAATCGTCCGCGCCGACCGCCGCGCCGGCGCACGGGAGCGTTTCCAGCCAGCGCCGCGGACCGACGGCGACGACGCGCGCCGCTTCCTGCGGATTTTCCGCGAGCCAGCGCGCGATAATTTCAGGTCCGACGCCCGCGGGATCGCCGCAGGTCAACGCAAGTTTCGCCGTATCATTCATTTCGATACATTTTTTTTTCGAAGGAAGAAAAACGCGCGGGAACGCTCAAAGCACGAAGCTTTCCGGCGCGATCAGCACGACGAATTCGCCTTTGAGATTTTTCCCGGAAAGGCGCGGGAGCACCTCGCCGATCGTTCCCGTGAGCACGGTTTCGTGAAGTTTCGTCAGCTCGCGCGCGAAGCAGACGACGCGCTTTTCACCGAACGTTTCCGCGATTTCCTCCGCGAACGCGCGGATGCGGTGGCAGGATTCGTAAACGGCGAGCGTCATTTTCGCAGCGCGGTTTTCCTCGAGGAAGCGCCGGCGCGCGGCGGACTTCGGCGGCAGGAAACCGTGAAACGCGAACGCGTTCGTCGGCAGCCCGCTCACGGAAAGCGCCGCGATCAGCGCGCACGGGCCGGGAACGCTCTCGACGGCGAGCCCCGCGCGACGGCATTCGCGCACGACGCGGAAGCCGGGATCGGAAAGCGTCGGCGTTCCCGCGTCGCAGACGAGCGCCACGTGCGCTCCCGCGGCGATTTTCGCGGCGATGCCCGCCGCGGACGCCTGTTCGTTGTGCTCGTGGTAGGCGAGCAGCGGTCGCGCGATGCCGAAGCGGCGAAGCAGGTTCCCCGTCGTCCGCGTGTCCTCGCAGGCGATGAAATCCGCGGCCGCGAGCGTTTCCCGCGCGCGCGGCGAAAGGTCGGACAGATTGCCGATCGGCGTCGCCGTGACGCTCAGACGCGCGCCGCGCGAGGGCGCGTTCCCGGAAATTTCTTCTCCCTCGCGGAGATTTTCTTCGTCGCTCATCGTCGTTTTCCTTTCCTGAAAAAATGAATCGCGGGAACGCTCAGTAAACGTCGATGACGACGATTTCCGAATCGCTTCCGATGCGGTAGGGAATGTGCCACAGCCCGGTGCCGGACGTCACGTAGCCGCACGTTCCCGCCTGCCGCCAAAGCCCGTAAACGTGCGGATTGAAGAAGCCGACGAGCCACGTCACCGGCCAAAGCTGCCCGCCGTGCGTATGTCCGCAGAAAACGAAATCGGCGCCGGCGGCGACGGCCTCGTCCGCCGCGCGCGGCTGATGGTCGGCGACGAAGACGGGAACGCCCGCCGGGCGTTTTTCGAGCAGCTCCGCCAGCGGCGCGCGGCGAAAATTCGTCGCGTCGTCGCGCCCGACGAGGAAAATTTTTTCTCCGCCGTCGCGCCCGACGAGCGCGCTTTCGTCCTGCAGCAGGCGAATTCCCGCGCGGCGCATGAACGCTTCCGCGCGGCGCAAATCGCCGCTGAAATACTCGTGGTTGCCGAGCGTCGCGAAAACGCCGAGCGGCGCGGAAATTTTCCTCAGAACTTCGTCGAGCTTTTCGGCTTCGACGGGAGCGAGCGCGCCGTCGATCAAATCGCCGGCGATCACAACGACGTCCGGGTTCTGCGCGTTGACGATGCGCACGAAATTTTCCGCGCGGGAACGGCCGATGCGCGTCCCGAGATGCCAGTCCGCCGCCGCGACGATGCGCAGCGGTGCGGCGGCGCGCGTTCCCGCGGACGGCGGCGTTTCCGCGACGCGCCGTTCCGACGTTTCCCATGTCAGAAAGCGCGTCCGCGGATGCTCGAAATTCAAAAATCCCGCGACGCAGACCGCCGCGACGAGGACGACGCCCGCGCCCGCGTAAACGAACTTGAAGCGCGAAAGTTTCGGAAAAATTTTCCCGGCGAGCGTTCCCGCGATTGCCCAAAACGAAAGATATATCATCGGCACGACGCCGAACGCGAAGCATTCCTGCGCGAAGCCGAAAAATCCGCCGTCCCCGCGCCGCGCGAATCCGGCGAACGAAAACAGGAACAGAACGAGCAAAAGCGCAGCCGTTCCCGCGGCGGCGAACTGCAGCGGGCGCCGCCCGGAAAAAAGCCGCCAAGCCGCCCAGACGAGAAAAAGGTTCAGGCCGAGAAGCGCTCCCGGCAACGCCAAAAAGAAAACCCACATTTCGCGCAATTCAAACAGTTTCCGCCCCGCGTGAAAATCGCTTTTTTTTTTTGCGCGCCGGCGAAGTCTTTCCTAACGGAAAACTCACGAAAGCCTCGCACGGCCGAAACGTTCCCGCGGGAAAATGGCGCCTGTCTGAAAATCAATGATTCTCGACACGACAGAAAGCGATCTCGCACCGGAAATTCGGGAAATCCGCGCCGCCGTCGCCGACGGAAACGGCGGCAGAATTCCGCTGAAAAATCTTCCGTTCACGCCGGGCGACGTCACGTGCGGGCTGGAAAACGAAATGCAGGCGGCGGTGCTCGGCGCGGAAGACGACGTCGACCTGCCGCTTTCTCTCACGCATTCCGGATTTTTCAGAAACCTGAACCGCCGCGTGGCGTCCGGGGACGCGCCGCCGGAGATGCGCGCGCGCATCGAGCGCTACCTGCGGCGCTGCGGGAACGTGTGGCCGAACAGCCGCGTGCGGA
>DVOG01000078.1 GCA_018713755.1 Candidatus Spyradosoma merdigallinarum
GTGTATAAGAGACAGACCGCAGCGCGAAGCCGTTCCCGAAGAAGCGCGGGAAAGCCTCCCCGCGAAAGAGGCCGCGTTCCCGCAAAGTCGCGCGGAAGAACCCGCGAAAACGCCGGACGTTCCCGCGCAAATTCCTCCCGCGCCGCCGCGGGAACAGACGCCCGCGGAAGAAAACGCCGCCCCGCCCGCGGAAGCGGGGAAACCCGCCGCAAAACGTCCGCGCAAGCCGCGAAAAACGTCTTCGCCGGACGGAAAAGCTCCCGCCGCAAGAAAACCGCGCGCTCCGCGGAAGAAAGCGGAAGCCGCGCCTGCGCCCGCGAATCCGGAAGCCGCGTCCGCGGCGGAAACGCCCGCCGCGTGACGCGCTCCCGCGACGGCGCTTCCCGCTTTTCAGGGAAATCGGCGAACTTGGACTTGATAAAAATCGGAGCGGCGGCAAAATAGAGTCTTTTTATGAAAGACATCGCCATTTACGGCGCCGGCGGTTTCGGACGCGAAACCGCATGCCTGCTCAGAGAAATCAATGAAGTCGCGCCGACGTGGAACTTCATCGGTTTCTTCGACGACGGTCTTCCCGCGGGAACGCGGAATCATCAGGGAGAAACGCTCGGCGGGATCGACGCGCTCAACGCGCTGGATCGCGATTTGGCGATCGTCTTCGCCATCGCCGCGCCGAAAACCGTCGAAGAGCTTTTCGGAAGAATCTCGAACTCGCGCATTGAATTTCCCAACATCGTCGCGCCGACCGCGCGCGTCCTTGATCCCGCGACGCTGAAGCTCGGCCGCGGGAACGTGATTTCACATCATTCTTCGATTTCGTGCGACGTCGAACTGGGCGATTTCAACCTTTTCAACACGCAGATTTACGTCGGGCACGACGCGCGCGTCGGCAGCTTCAACATGTTCAATCCGGGCGTGCGCATCTCCGGGAACGTGAGCGTCGGCGACCGCAATTTTTTCGGCGTCGGCTCCGTCGTCCTGCAGGGCGTTTCCGTCGGCGACGACGCGACGCTCGGCGCGAACAGCGTGCTCTTCCGCCCGGCGCGGAACGGGTCCACCTATTTCGGCAATCCCGCGAAAAAATTTGATTTTTAACCACGCAAAAAAAAATGAACATCGCAGATTTTCTTGAAAAGTTCGCGGACGACCTCGGCTGCGGGCGCGACGAAATTTCCGCGGAAACGCGCTTCCGCGAACTCCCCGGCTGGACTTCTCTTCAGGCGCTGATGACGCTTTCGATGATCGAAGAGGAATTCGGCGTCCTGCTCAAAAGCGACGATTTCAAAAAATCAGAAACGCTCGGCGAGCTCTTCCAAATCATCTGCGACCGCCATTCTTAATCTCAACGAGCCCCCATGGCGTTCCTGAAATCGGAAAAAATCCGAATCGCCGGAATTTCGGCGGCGGTTCCCCGCGAAATCGAACGCAACGCGGAGCTTTCGTGGTTTAAAAACGATCCCGCCGCGTTCCCGCCTTTTTTGGAAAACGTCGGGGTTTTCGAACGCCGGGTTTCGCGGGAACGCAATATTTGCGCCTCGGATTTGTGCTGCGCCGCAGCCGATAATCTGATTGAAAAACTCGGTTGGAAGCGGGAAGAAATTCATGCTGTAATTTTCGTCTCGCAAACAGCGGATTACCGCCTTCCGGCAACGGCGTGCCTGTTGCAAAACAGACTCGGATTGCCGACGGATTGTCTCGCATTCGACATCTCGCTCGGTTGTTCCGGTTGGATCAACGGCCTGTGTGCGCTCGCCGCGCTGATGCAATCGGGCGCGGGACGAAAAGCGCTCCTGCTTGCCGGAGACACTCCGGGAACGCATCTGCACTCCGTTTTTGACAAAAGTTCCGCGCCGCTTTTCGGCGACGCGGGAACGGCGACGGCCTTGGAATTTTCGGAGAACGCGAACCCGATGTTTTTTCATTTAGCAACGGACGGAAGCGGCGCGAACGCGATTATTCTGCCCGACGGCGGAGCGCGCAATCCCGTGTCGGAAAACTCTACGAAAATCCAAGATTTAGGCCCCGATATTCAGTGCTCTCCGTTGCAGACACGAATGAACGGCATGGACGTTTTCGCTTTCGCCGTTTCCCAAGCGCCGAAATCGCTCAACGCTTTGCTTTCGCATTTCGGACTTTCCAAAGAATCTGCGAACTTCCTCCTGCTCCACCAGGCGAATCGGCTCATCAACGAAAAAATCCGAAAAAAACTTGGATTTCGGCCGGAAAACTGTCCGAGCAATCTCAAAAATTTCGGGAACACCTCGTGCGCGTCAATCCCGCTTCTCGCAGTCTGCGAACGAGATTCCGCGCAATGGGAAAAAGGCGAACGCTCAATCCTCGCCTGCGGCTTCGGCGTCGGGCTTTCCGTCGCGAGCGCCTATTTCGAGTTGGACGCTCCCGTAATCCCGCCCTTAACAGAAATTTGATTTTCCCAAAATCCGATTTTTACGCAGAGCTTCTTCCCCAGCAATTTCTCAAAGCCAAAACTGAAAGGAAAAACGATCTCCGGCTGAACAGGAATTGAGCAAATTTTGCGACAGGTGAAAAATGACATGAAGAAACGACTGGGTAGCAGCCGCAACGTTGCAAATAATCGATGTCTCCACGCATTTCCGCAACGGGAACGCCACCCTTAAACGCTCTCCAAAAAAGCGGTAAAATAACACTTCTGCGCCATCGATCATACGCCTCGGCGATTTCCGATTCTCCAGCCTGTTCATATTTCTGCATCTCTCTATGAAGTAGCGGGAAAATCGTTTTTCGCCAGACTCTCCAGTCCGCCCTCAGATTTTCCGCTTTCCCGTTGTGAGAAAGACTCCGTGGGTTGTATCGATAAAAGTAGCCGAGGATATTTGCGGATACCGCCTTCTTTATATGCGGGAGAAAATCAATCCAAAAGCGCCAATCTTCAAAAATTCTCATTGTCTCATCGAATCGAAGTTGATTCTCCGATAAAATATCTCTCCGAATTAAATTCCCCCAGACAACAGATTTTCCGGAATTTTTTTTCTGAAATTCACCATTTACAAAAAGTCTCACCGCTTCTTTTTCCTTTTTTGATTCGCTTTCCGAAGGAAGAGTAAAAACTTTTCCGCTCCTTGCTGAAAAAGAGACAATTCCCGCCTGGTTATTCTCCGCGATACCCAAAACACGTTTCATTATTCCCGGGAAAAAACAATCGTCCCCATCTAAAAAGGCGATGTATTTTCCGCAGGCAATATCCAACCCTGCATTTCGAGCAGAAGCCACTCCGCCGTTAGTTTTATTAACAACGCGAATATTCTTATGCTTTTCGGCAAAGCGTTTGCAAACGTCCAAACTGTTGTCCGTAGAACCGTCATTGACAAGAATGATTTCGCCTTCCGCAGCATCGAGACAATGCGCCTTTTGATGAGGCGCAAATTGAGCAAGAGCAGATTCGATACATTCCGAAAGGAATCTTTCGACATTAAAAACAGGAATAATAATACTCAATAACACCACGTAGGACATATACCGCAGAAACCCCGGGAAAGAAAGACTTTTCAATAACGACGCCTTCTACTTCCCGAAAAATTCCCTTTGCCCTTTGATTTCTTGCCAATTGTTCTTTCCTAAAATCCGAAAAATCAATCCTGCGGGATCAGAATACGGCGGCGCGTGCGTTTCCGGCTGTTCCCGCGGAAAATTCCGTCTTTAAGCCGACGAATTTTTCCGTTTGAATAGTGGAAGATGGCGCAAGCGATTCTGAAAAATCTGGCGATTGAAAGCGTTTCCGCATACCTGCCGGAAACGCGTCTCGACTTGCGCGCGCTCGGCGGCGGGAACGCGGAGGCGGAAAAAATCATCCGCGCGACCGGCATCGAGCAAGTTCGCGTCGCCGCGAAAACGCAGACGGCGGCGGATCTCTGCCTCGCCGCCGCACGTCCGCTGCTCGCCGGTGCGGAAATGCCGCGGGAAGAAATCGACGGCGTAATTTTCGTTTCGCAGACACCGGATTACCTGATGCCGGAAACCGCGTTCGTGATTCAAGCAAAGCTCGGTCTTTCGGAAACGACGCTGTGCCGCGACATCCGCATCGGCTGTTCGGGCTACATTCACGGACTTTTTCAGGCGGCGCTTTGGATTTCCTGCGGCGCGTGCCGTCGCGTTCTCCTGCTCGCGGGCGACACGTCGACGCGCCTCGCCAACCCGCGGGACCGCGCCTTGCGCATGGTTTTCGGCGACGCGGGAACGGCGACGCTCGTCTCCGCGGGAAAATTCGACGCCGCGTTCGCTTTCCGCAGCGACGGGAACGGCGCCCGAAAGCTTTTCGTTCCCGCCGGAGGTTTCCGTCTTCCGCATTCGGAAGAAACGGCGAAAATCTCCGTCGACGAAGACGGAAACGCGCGCTCCGCGAACGATCTTTTCATGGACGGCATGGAAATTTTCCGTTTTTCGCTGGCGTGCGTTCCCGCGAACATCCGCGAAACGCTCGCGCTGGCGGGCTGGGAAAAGGACGACGTCGGTCTTTTCGCGCTGCACCAGGCGAACGCGTTCATCGTCGACGCCGTCAGAAAAAACCTGCGCGTTCCCGCCGAACGAGTTCCCGTGAACGTCCGCGGCGTCGGCAACACGGGCCCGGCGTCCGTCCCGCTGCTGCTTTCCATGCTGTTCGGAGAAAAAAGCGGGCGAACGCGTCCGGAGCTCAAGCGCGCGCTGCTCTGCGGCTTCGGCATCGGGCTTTCCTGGGGCTGCGCGGCGACGGAAGCGCTTTCCGAAACGCGTTTTTTCAGCCCTGAAAATCTTTGAAAGAAGCAAAAGAATGACACGCGAAAAAATCAACGAAATCGTCTGCGCGCTCGTCCGCGAAAACTGCGCGCGGGAAGGACGCGAAATTGACGTCGACGCCTACACGCCGCTCATCGGCTCGAAGCGCGTGCTCGATTCCATGGGGCTCGTCAACCTGATTGCGGACATCGAAACCGCGCTGCTCGACGAAGGCGTCGAAATCACGCTGACGAGCGAGGCGGCGATGTCCGAAAAGCTCAGCCCGTTCCGCTCGGTCGGTTCATTGTGCGCGCTCGTCGAAGCGCAGGTGCGCGCGGAAGAACAGCAGGCGAAGCCATGAGCGGGCGCGTCATCGCAGTCACGGGAACGCGGAAAGGCCTCGGCAAAGCGTTCTGCGAGCATTTCCTCGCGCAAGGCGACATCGTCTGCGGATGCAGCCGACGCGCGGGAACGATTTCGCACCCGAATTACCGCCACTTCGAGACGGACGTTTCCGACGAACGCGCGGTCGCCGCGATGACGCGGGAAATCTGCCGCGAATTTCGCCGCATCGACGCGCTGATCAACAACGCGGGAACGGCGCAGATGAACCACGCGCTGCTGACGCCGGGGACGGCCGTCGAAAAGATTTTCAGGACGAACGTCTTCGGCGCGTTTTTTCTGTGCCGGGAAGTCGGGAAACAGATGCTGCGGCAGAAATACGGCCGCATCGTGAACATTTCCAGCGTCGCCGTGCCGCTCGCGCTCGAAGGCGAAGCCGTCTACGCGGCGAGCAAGGCGGCGGTGGAGCAGCTGACGCGCGTCCTCGCCGGAGAGCTCGGCGGGAACGGCATCACCGTCAACGCGATCGGACCGACGCCCGTCGCGACGGACCTGATCAGAAACGTTCCCGCGGAAAAAATCGAAGCGTTGCTCGCGCGCCAGGCGATAAAGCGCCTCGGCACGCCGGCGGACGTGATTCGCGCGGCGGAATTTTTCCTCGCGCCCGAAAACGATTTCGTCACGGGCCAGACGCTCTACCTCGGCGGCGTTTTCTGAAAGAAAGCATAAGACATGCGCGCCTTTTTCGAGAATCTGAAAGCCCGCGGGAACGCGACCGCGCTCGTCTGCCGCGACGGAACGTTTTCCTACGCGGAACTCTGCGCGGAAACGGAAAAGCTCGCGGCGCGCTTCGGCGCGGAAATCCCGCGCGGCGCCTCCGTCGCGCTGCTGGCGGACTACGGCTTCGAGAGCCTCGCCGCGTTTTTCGCGCTGGCGCTGAACGGTTGCATCGTCGTTCCCGTCGTGTCGAAAATCGAAGACGAAATCCGGGAAAAGCTCGAAATCGCCGCCTGCGGCTTTTCCGTGCTCATTGACGGCAGCGGGAACGCGCCGCGCCTCGAAAAAACCGCCCTTCCCTCCGCGGCGGGAACGCCGCCGCTTTTCGCCCGTCTGCGGGAGAGCGGCGCGGCGGGACTCGTGCTTTTCAGCAGCGGATCGACGGGAACGCCCAAGGCGATGATTCACGATTTGGACGCGTTCGCCGCGGCGTTTCCGCCGAAGCGGGCGCTCCGCCCGCGCGCGATTCTTCTTTTCCTGCTCTTCGACCACATCGGCGGCCTGAACACGCTTTTCCGCGCGCTCGCCGACGGTTCGAAGATCGTCGTT
>DVOG01000079.1 GCA_018713755.1 Candidatus Spyradosoma merdigallinarum
TGGGCTCGGAGATGTGTATAAGAGACAGGCCGAAGCCGCCGCCGCGAACCAGAAGTTCAAGGAAAACAACGTCGGCTGCTCGCTCGCCGTCACGCCGTGCTGGTGCTACATCACGGAAACGTTCGAAACGGACCCGACGACGCCGAAGGCCATCTGGGGCTTCAACGGCACGGAGCGCCCGGGCGCCGTTTACCTCGCCGCCGCGCTCGCCGGCTACGCGCAGAAGGGCGTTCCCGCGTTTTCGATTTACGGGCACGACGTGCAGGACAAGGACGACGCGTCGATCCCGGACGACGTCGCCGAAAAAATCCTCCGCTTCGCGCGCGCCGGGCTTGCCGTCGCGACGCTCAAGGGCAAGGGCTATCTCTCCATCGGCGGCTGCGCGATGGGCATCGCGGGATCGATTCTCGACCATTCGTTCTGGGAAAGCTATCTCGGGATGCGTGTTCAGCCCGTGGACATGACGGAAGTCCGCCGCCGCATGGATCTCGGCATCTACGACAAGAAAGAATTCGAAAAGGCGATGGAATGGGCGAAGAAATACGTCCGCATCGGGCCGGACCGCAATCGCCCCGACCTCGTCCTTTCCGCGGAAGAAAAAGAGCGCACGCTGCGCGAGTCGATTCTCATGACGATCATCTTCCGCGACATGATGCACGGGAACCCGCATCTCAAAACCATCGACCGCGAAGAAGAAGGCCTCGGCTTCAACGCCATCTGCGGCGGCTTCCAGGGGCAGCGCCACTGGACGGATTACTACCCGAACGGCGACATGGCCGAATCGCTTCTCAACAGCACCTTCGACTGGAACGGGCCGCGCGAGGCGATCCCGTTCGCGACGGAAAACGACGCGATGAACGGCGTCTGCATGCTTCTGCTGCACCAGCTTACGGGGCAGGCCGCCTGCTTCTCCGACATCCGCACCTACTGGTCGCCCGACGCCGTCAAGCGCGTCGCCGGCTACACGCTGGAAGGCCGCGCGAAGGACGGCATCATGCACCTCATCAACTCCGGTTCGACCGCGCTCGACGGGAACATGCATTCGCTTGACGTGAACGGCAAACCCGTCATGAAGAAAACCGGCGAGACCACGTGGCAGGACATCGACGCGATGATGGCGGCGTCCGAATGGTGCCCGGCGAACCGCGAGTATTTTCGCGGCGGGGGCTACTCGCTCCACTTCGTCTCCAAGGGCGACGTTCCCGTGACGATGATCCGCATGAATCTCGTCAAAGGGCAGGGGCCGGTCCTCGTCGTCGCGGAAGGCTACACCTGCTCGCTCCCGGAAAACGTGAACAAGATTCTCGACGAACGCACCGATCCGGGCTGGCCGACGACCTGGTTCGCGCCGATTCTTACGGGCAAGGGCGCGTTCACGGACGTGTATTCCGTCATGGCGAGCATGGGCGCCAACCACGGCGCGTGGACTTACGGGCACATCGGCGCGGACATTATCACGCTCGCCTCGATGCTGCGCATCCCGGTCTACGCGCACAATGTTCCCGAAGACAAAATCTACCGCCCGGCGGCGTGGAATCTCTTCGGCACGGCCGATCCCGAAGGCGCCGACTTCCGCGCCTGCGCGAACTTCGGTCCGATTTACGGAAAGTACTGACGGCGCCGCGCGGCTTCCGGCGCTCCCGCGGGAACGCGTTTCCCCGCCGGCGCGCCGGAGGCTTCCGCGCACGCTTTTCGGCGTTCCCGCCGCGGGAACGCCGTTCCCTTTCGTTTCTGTCCCATCGTCTTTTCCCTTCTTTTTCGGAACACAAAAAAATGCTCGTTCTTTGCTTGGACTGCGGCGCGACGAACGTCCGCGCGATGACCGTCGACGCGACGGGAAAAATCGTCGGCAAGGCTTCCTCGCCCAACGCGACCGTTCCCGCGCCCGAAAATCCCGAATTTCACCACTGGGACGCGGACCGCATTTTCGCGCAGCTCTCGGAATGCGCGCGCAAGGCGCTCGCGGGAACGGACGTTTCCCGCGTCAAGGCCGTGACCGTGACGACTTTCGGCGTGGACGGCGCGCTCGTCGACGCGCGGGGAAAGCTGCTCTATCCCGTCATTTCCTGGAAATGCCCGCGTACGGCGGCCGTCATGGAAAACGTCGGGAAATACATTTCGCAGGATGAGCTGAACCGCGTTTCCGGCGTCGGCGCGTTCGCCTTCAACACCATTTACAAACTCATTTGGCTCAAGGAAAACCGGCCCGAGCTTTTCGACGGGGCCGCCGCCTGGCTCTTCATTTCGAACCTCCTGACGCACCGCCTCACGGGCGTCATGGCGACCGACCGCACGATGGCGGGAACGTCGCAGATGACGGATTTGCGCACGGGAGAATTTTCCGACGAAATTCTCGCCGCTGTCGGGCTGAAAAAAGAGCTGTTCCCGCCCGCGGCCGACGCGGGGAGCGTCGTCGGCGCCGTCACGCGCGCCGCGGCGGAAAAAATGGGGCTTCCCGCGCTCGAAGGCGTTCCCGTGGTTTCCGCCGGGCACGACACGCAGTTCGCGGTCTTCGGCTCCGGCGCTGAAAAAAATCAGCCCGTGCTTTCTTCGGGAACGTGGGAAATTCTCATGGTGCGCTCGGAGCAGGCGAAGCTTTCGCCCGCCGACTACAAGGACGGCGCGACGGCGGAGCTCGACGCCGATCCCGCGTTGCGCAATCCCGGCCTGCAGTGGCTCGGTTCCGGCGTCATCGAATGGGTCAAAAGCCTCGGCTACGCCGGCGAATCCTACGACGTGATGGACGCCGAGGCCGCGGCGATCCCGCCGGGCAGCGCCGGCGTGACGCTCGTTCCCGACTTTTTGCCCTCCGGCGCGAGCAAAGGCTCGATCGGCGGGCTCGTGCTCGGGCGCACGCGCGCGCACATTTACCGCGCGGCGATGGAAGCGCTTTCGTATCGGCTGAACTCGCGGCTCGCGCGCCTGGAATCGGTCGGCGGATTCAAGAGCGACAGCCTCGTCCTCGTCGGCGGGGGCGCGCGCAACAAAGTCTGGACGCAGATTCGCGCGGACGTGCTCGGCATTCCCGTGAAAGTTTCCGCCGTCTCGGAAAGCACGGTGCTCGGCGCGGCGATGTTCGCCTTCGCGGGCGCGGGCGTCTATCCTTCCGCGGACGCCGCTCGCGCCGCCTTCGGCGTCGGCTTCGACGTTTGCGTGCCCGGCGGGAACGCCGCCTTTTACCGCGACGCCGCGCCGCGGGACTGAGCGCGCTTCTTCTTCTTCTTCTTTTCTTTCGAAAAAACGGCGATAAAATTTCCACCTTCAATTCAAAAAAAATCATGAGTGCAGAATCTTCCGACTGGTGCATCAAGCCCGAACTTCCGAACCTGGTTTTCCCGTGGGAAAACTACGATCCGCGTTCCCGCGAGGAGGTCGAAACTTTCTTCAATTGCCCGGAAATCCGCGCGATGAAGGAACGCATCTGCGACATCGGCCGCCGTCTTTGGACGCGCGAATACGTCGACGGGAACGGCGGGAACATCTCCGTGCGCGTCGCGAAAAACCTGCTGCTGTGCTCGCCGACGCTCATTTCCAAAGGCTTCATGAAGCCGGAGGACATTTGCCTCGTCGACATGGAAGGGCGGCAGAAAGCGGGAACGCGCCCCTCGACGAGCGAAGTCAAGACGCACATCGCGATGATGAAGTCCGTGGGCGTGAATTCCTGCATCCACGCGCATCCGCCGCACTGCAACGCGTTCCTGTTCGCGGGCATCGTGCCGCCGTCGGGCATCAATCCGGAGGCGGACATTTTCCTCGGGCACATCGCGCTCGCGTCTTACGGCACGCCCGGTTCGCCGGAAACGGCGGCGGCGGTCGCGGAGGCCGCCAAGCAGTCCACGGTCGTCTTCATGGAAAACCATGGCGTGATCACCGGCGGACGCCACGTCGAGGAAGCGTACTGGTTCATGGAAAACGCGGACGCGTATTGCCGCATGGTGCTGCTCGCCGGGCTGCACAAGGCGCCGCTCAACCAAGTCGGCGAACAGGGCGTGAGGGATTTTCTCGCCATCCGCAAGGGCATCGGCCTCGCCGTTCCCGAAGGGCAGCCGCTTTACAACACGGAAACTTTCGCCGGCTACAAGCTCGGAAAAACGGGAAAGTAAAAAAAAAAGCTTGCCTTTTCCGCGGGAACGGCGTTTCCTATGCGGACATTCCTTTCACTGCAGGGTGGAGCAGCTCGGTAGCTCGTCAGGCTCATAACCTGAAGGTCTTAGGTTCAAATCCTAACCCTGCACCCATTTCCGAACGCCCGCGAAGCCGTATCGATAAAGGCTTCGCGGGCTTTTTTTCGCGTTTCCGCGGCGGACGTTTTTCCTTTCGCCGCGGCGCGGTTTCCTTTATCGTTCCCGCGATGAAAATCGCGAAGAACACCGTAGTCGCCTTCGATTACACGCTGACGGACAAGGACGGGAAGACGCTCGACTCGTCCCGCGGCCGCGCGCCGCTGGAGTACCTGCACGGCGCCGGGAACATCATTCCCGGGCTGGAACGGGAGCTGGAAGGGCTTTCCGCCGGCGACGCGAAGCGCGTCGAAGTCGCGCCGGAAGACGGCTACGGCGTTCCCGACCCCGCTTTGGTCATCGAGGTGCCGCGTTCCGCCGTCGCGTTCGCGGGGCCGGTCGAGCCGGGCATGCGCCTGCACGCGCGGGACGAGCGGGGCGGCGTTCACGCGTTCTCCGTCGTCGGCGTGACGGAGGAGAAGATTCGGCTCGACGGAAATCACCCGCTCGCCGGCGTCACGCTCTTTTTCGACGTGGAAATTCGCTCCGTGCGCGCGGCGGAGGAAAGCGAGACGCGCGCGGGGCGTCCCGGCGCGGATTCCTGCGGCTGCGGCGGGGATTGCGGCGGAGACTGTTCCTGCGGCGGGAACTGCGGCGGCTGCGGGAACGACTGAAAAAATCGCGTTCCCGCACGGCTCGGCGCGCGTTTCCGCGCCGCTTTCTTATTGCGTTCCCGTTCCGGATTGTGCTTCAATACGGAGCAATTTATGACCAGAGAAGAGATTGACGCTTTAATATTGAAGAATCCCGAACTTTCTTCAATCCGCGAGAAATTGGAGGCGATGAAAATCGGCGCATACTGCATGCACCGCGCCTGGGGCTTGGGAAAAATCACCGGTTACGATCCCGCCGCCGAACGCCTGCTCGTCGATTTCCCGGAAGTCGGAAAAACCGCCCACCGGATGGATCCCGGATTTTGCGCGGACAAGCTCGAAATCTTGCCTGAAAATCATCTTCTCGTCCGCAAGTACACGGACGCGGACACCGTCAAGAAGCTGATCAAGGACAACCCGGTGCAGTTGGTGAAGGAAATCCTCGCCGTCGCTCCCGACCGCAAGATGACCGCGACGGAAATCGAGCTCGTGCTGCTGCGCCTGATCGGTCCCGCGAAGGTCAAAAAATGGTGGACCGCGACGAAGAAGCTGCTGCAGAAAGACCCGTCCGTCGGCGTTCCCGCGAAAAAGGAAGGCATGTTCGAGTTGCGCGACAAGGAAGACGAAGTCAGCCCCGAGCGCGAAATTCTCGAAGAATACTACCGCAACAAGAATCCGAAGAAGAAAATCCTGCTCGCGGAAAAGCTGTTCCAGTTCTCGTCGATCAAAACGGCGGACGAGCTCCCGCAGGCCGATCCGGACATGCCGCAGCCGCTGCACCACTACAAGGCGAGCGACCCCGAAATCGTCGAAGACCTGCACAAAATTTTCGAAGAGCTCACGGACGCGATCAAGGCGGCGAAGCGCCTCACGAAGGCGGAATGCCTCTACGGGCTTTGGGTGCGCAATGACCTTTGCCGCTTCTTCAAGGAAGACGTCGATTCGCTGGAGCCCACGTCGAAGTCCGTCATCCTTTCCTGCACGCAGGAGGAACTCAACGACGTCGCGCGGCAGATCCCGCAGACGCCCGCCTGCCTGCGGCGTCTTCTCGACCTGCTTTCTCGCGTCTACGCCGAAGGCGGCGAGTGGAAAAACGTCACGCTCAAGCTGCTGGAAGACAGCACGGGAAAATTCACCGGCGAGTGCATCACGTTCCTCGTCGACCGCGGCGAAGACAAGCTGCTTTCCCGCAAGCTGACGGAATGGCTTGACGGGCAGGCGCTGCGCAGCCCGGTGCTTTGCTGGATCATCCGGAACCGCAATTCCCGCAAATATCAGAAAATCATCCGCCCGCTGATGACGCATCGCCTCCTCAGCGCGATTCTTTACGCGATCGACCGCGAGGCCGTGATGTCCACGTCGAACCGCCGCATCCAGCTCGCGGAAGAACTCAGCGACGATTACGACCTGATTCCCGACCTGCTCGAAAGCGCGAACGAAGAAATCGCGCGCGACCTCGCGCAGGCGCTCAATCTCAATCAGGGCTTCGAGCCTCTGACGAAAAAATCGCTGCTCGCGCGCTTCATCAAAATTTATCCGCGCATCCAGTCTCTGCTTTTCGGCGGGAACGCCGAGGAAGCCGAGCCGGAAGTCTCCTCCGACCTCATCGTTTCCGAATGGTCGCTGCAGGCGCGGCGCGACGAGCTCGAAGACATCATCAAGGTGCAGATTCCCGCGAACAAGGAAGCCATCGCCGTCGCCAAGGAACACGGCGACCTCAAGGAAAATTCCGAGTACAAGATGGCGCGCCAGGATCAGGAAACGCTGCTCGCCCGCAAGGGACAGCTCGAATCCGAACTCGAACGCGCGCGCGTCACGGACTTTTCCGACACGCCCGCGGACAAGGTCGGCGTCGGCTCCGTCGTCGAAGTCGTTCCCGCGAACGGCGTTCCCGTCGTCTACACGATTCTCGGCGCGTGGGACAGCAATCCCGAGGAAAACATTCTTTCCTACAAGACGCCGCTGGCGCAGGCGCTCATCGGCAAGAGCGTCGGCGAATCCGTGGAAACCAGCATCGACGGGAACACGGAAACGTGGACGATCAAGTCGCTTTCCCGCTGGATCGACCGCGCCGCGAAGTGAGCTCGTTTTTTCGGCGGAAACGCGCCCGCCGGTTTTTCACAGGTTTCTCCTCCGCCCGGGAAAAGGGCGGGGGAGTTTTTTTTTCGCCGCGGGAACGCCGCCGCGAAAACTTGCTTTGACCTTTGATGCTTTCGCTTTAAACTTCCTTTTCGTATGCAGACCTTTCTTGAAGGAGCCGGATGGTTCATTTGGCCGCTGGGCCTGTGCTCGGTCGTCGCGGCGCTCGTCGTCATCGAGCGCCTCCTGGCGCTGCGCGAGGCGCGCGTGCTCCCGCGCAAGGCGCTGGAGCTGATTCTCTCCGGCGATTTCGAGGCTGTCCGAAAGGCGTTCCCGCGCACGGCCGGCGGGCGCATCGTGAATTTCGCGCTGACGGATTCGCCCGATCCCGCCGCGCTGACGGCCTACGCGCGCCTCGAAGTTTCCCGCATGGAGCGCGGCATGTTCATCCCGGAATCCATCGTGTCGATCGCGCCGCTCATCGGACTTTTCGGCACGGTCTACGGGCTTTACATCCTGTTCCCGGAAGACGGCGGGATGCCCGACCAGCAGATGCTCGTGCGCGGCGTCGGCCTCGCGCTGACGACGACGATGCTCGGCCTGCTCATCGCGATGCCTGTGCTGCTCGCCGACAATTTCATCATGCGCCGCATCGAAGTGCTCGCCGCGCGGCTCGCGCTCGTCGTCGAACGCCTGAACGCCCGCGGCGACGGGCGGGGACGGGCGTGAAAATTTTTTCTTCGCATTCCCTTTTCATTTCAAAAAACACATCATGAGCAAAGAAATTGAAGAAGGCCTCGTCCTCGAATTCGACTTCACGAAGCTGCGCAAAGCCGTGGCGCAATGCAATTCCGACGTCGTTCCCGTCGTCGCTCAGGACGCGGACACGAAAGAGGTGCTGATTGTCGCCTACGCGAACGAACTTGCGCTGAAAACCGCGCTGCAGGAAGGCATGGCGACGTTTTGGAGCACGTCGCGCAACGAGCTGTGGGTCAAGGGAAAAACTTCCGGCGACTTCCTCAAGCTCGTCGAAGTGCGCGTGAACTGCGAGCAGAATTCGCTGCTCTACCTCGTGCGCCCCGCCGGGAAAGGCGCCTGCCACACGAAGGACAAGAACGGGCTTCCGCGCCGCAGCTGCTACTACCGCTCGCTTGATTTGACCGACGGGAAAACGCTGCGCTTCGTGCCCGGCATGGAGTGATTTTTCCCCTCTTTTTTCTCCGAAAGAAACGAACGGCACAACGCGTTCCCGCCGGGAAAAATGCGCGCGCGGCTCGAAGCTTTGCTCGAAAACCTGCGCGTCCTCAAAAACGAGGGCGTGAAGGATGTTTTCGTCAGCGACGAAGCGCTCGCCGCGCTGCGGGAACGCGTCGCGGCGGCAGACGCGGAAAAAGGAAAAGTCGTCGCGCCGCCCGTCCCCGCTCGCGCCGCTCCCGCGCCGAAGGCGACCGCTCCCGCGCGGGAGGAAAAAACCGTTCCCGCGGCGGGCGCGTTCC
>DVOG01000080.1 GCA_018713755.1 Candidatus Spyradosoma merdigallinarum
GCTTTTCTCCGTGAAAAATCCCGCGCTCGAGCCCGCCGTGCGCGCCCTTTTCGACCGCTGTTTCGTCTGCGGCGCGCTCGGCGATTTCCTGCGCTTCATCGAAGACAATCCCAACTTCGATTTCCTGCTCGTCGCCTCCGCCGACGGCGGAACCGCGGACTGCCGCGGCTTCGTCCGCAGCGGCGGAAACGCCGAAAGCGGAGGCGTCTTCCGCCGCCGGAACGAAATCCGCCTGCTGCGGGAACGCCTCGCCGCGGAAAACGACGCGCTCACGGAAGCGACGCAGCGCTCGATGGAAATCCAAGCGGAGGCCGACGCCGCCGAAGCGGAAATCGAGCGTCTGCGCACCGCGGCTTCGGCCGTCGCCCAGGAAGTTTCCGACATCGCCGCCGATGAGCGCGCTGCGGAAAAAGCGCTCGCCGACAACGAAACGGCACTCGCGCGCCAGGAGAATTTGCTCGCGGAATTCGAGGAAAGCCGCGACCGCGCGACTGCGCGCATGGAAGAGGCTCAGGCGCGGCTTTTCGCCAAGGAAGCGGAAATCGGGAGCGCGAAAGACCGCATCGCCGACGGCGAAAAGCGCCTCGCCGAACTGCGCGGGAACGCGGAAACGCGGCGCGACGCGCTCAACGAAGTGCGGTTCGACCTTGCGCAGAAAAAGCAGCAGCTCGAACTTTTCGAACGGGAACTCGCCGAAACGCGCGCGCAGATCGACGACATGACGGCGCGCATTGACGCGCGGGAACGCGAGAAGGACATGATGTCCGCGCAGATCGCCGCGTTCGGCGAACAGGCGGAAAACGCGCGTTCCCGCTCCGCGGCTCTCGAGGAAACGCTCGCCGCCGCCGCCGCCGAGCTCGACGCCCGCCGCGCGGACCTCGGGAAACTCGAAGCCGAAACGGAAGCGCTCGACCGCTCGCTCGCGGGCGAGCGCGAAACGCTCCGCGAGAACGAAGCCGCGCTCTCCGCGCTCGAGGTGCGCCTGACGGAAGAAACCTCGCAGCGCGCCTTCGTCGTCGAAAAAGTTTCCGCGGAATACCGCCTCGACGCCGCCGCGCTCGACTGGCGGGAACACCTGCGCCTCGCCGACGAAAAATTCGAGCCCGAAACGCGCTTCGAAGAACTCGAAGAAGAAAGCCCCGGCGAAGAGGAAGCCGGCGCGGGAACGGCCCGGGAAAGCGACGCGCCGCCCGCGGAACCGGACGGGAACGCCGCCGACGCGGACTGGCGGGAAGTGCAGCGCGAAATCGCCGCGCTGCGGGACCGCATTGACGCGATGGGGGCCGTCAACCACGCCGCCGTCGAAGAATACGCCGAGCTGCGGGAACGCTACCGCTTTTTGAAAACGCAGTCCGACGACCTCTGGAATTCCAAGAACGAGCTCGTCGCCGCCATCGACGAAATCAACGGCACCTCGCAGAAGCTTTTCACGGAAACCTTCGAGCAGATTCGGAAAAATTTCAAATTCACCTTCGAACGGCTTTTCCGCGGCGGAGAAAGCGATCTGCAGCTCGTGCAGTCCGACGACGTGCTCGAAAGCGGCATCGAAATCATCGCGCGCCCGCCGGGAACGAAGCTGCGCAGCATTTCCCTGCTCTCCGGCGGGCAGCGCACGATGACCGCCGTCGCGCTGCTCTTCGGCATCTACATGGTCAAGCCTTCGCCGTTCTGCGTGCTGGACGAGCTCGACGCGCCGCTCGACGACGCGAACGTCGGCCGCTTCACGGACATCGTGCGCGAATTCACGCGCTACTCGCAATTCCTCGTCGTCACGCACAACAAGCGCACCGTTTCCGCGGCGAACACGATTTACGGCGTCACGATGCAGGAACGCGGCGTCACGCAGCTGCTCTCGATGCGCTACAACGCGGATTCGGGCGACGCGGAAACCGTCTCGCTCGAAAGCCGCGGCTCGTTCGACATGGCGCGCTGATTTCCCTTTCCGAAAAATTTCTTTTCCGCTTCATTTCACCTTTCGCATCAAAAAGAAAATGCCCTGGTCCGTCTATCTTGCGCTCAAGCAGCTGTTCCCGCCGGGAAAACGCTTTCCCGCGTTCGCGCTCGTTTCCGTCATCGGCGTCGCCGTCGGCGTCTGCGCGCTGCTCGTCGTGCAGACGGTGATGAACGGTTTTTCGCAGGAACATCGCGAAAACATTCAGCGCATGTACGGTCATGAAATCGTGCGCGGCGCGAACGGACGCCCGCTGAGCGGCTACAAGCCGCTGGAGGAAAGGCTGCTCGCCGTTCCCGGCGTCGTCGCCGCGGCGCCTTTCGCCGAAGGGCAAGTGATGGTGAAAAACGGGAACGTTCCCGCGCTTCCGTTCGTGCGCGGCATCCATCTCGAGCTCGAAGACAAGGTCGTTCCCGTGAGAAGGCTGATCGTCGCGGGATCGCTCGACGAGCTCGACGACGACCGCGTCATCCTCGGAGACCGGCTCGCCGCCGCGCTCGGCATCCGCGCGCTCGGCGAAAAAATCGAAGTCTATTCGCCGACGATGGTCGACGAGCTCAACGACGACCAGGTGCCGCTTCCCGTCGAGCTCGAAGTCTGCGGCGTCTTCCGTTCCGGCTACGTTCCCGCGGACGAAAACACGATGATCGTTTCCCTGCGCCGCATGCAGGATCTTTACGGGCTCGGCGGCGCCGTCCACGGCATCCGGCTGCGCCTCGCCGACCCCGAAAAAGCGGTCGAGCTGCTTCCGGCAATTTCTCGCGCGCTCCCGCGAAACGCCGAAGCGATTCCGTGGATGTACGTGAATTTCAATTTTCTGGAAGCGATTCGCTTCGAAAAATCGATGCTGTTTTTCCTGATGTTCATCATCACGATCGTCGCGTCCTTTTCGATCGCGAGCACGCTGTTTTCCGCCGTCGTCAAGCGGTCCCGCGAAATCGGCATCATCGGCGCGCTCGGCGGAAGACCGCGGCAGATTCTGACGATTTTCGCGGCGCAGGGACTTTTCGTCGGCGTCATCGGCTACGGATTCGGCTGCGCGCTGACGTTCCTCGTCGTCGCTTGCCGCAACGAAATCGTCAAGTTCATCAACAACCTTTTCGGCAGCGGGGAAATGGTCGCGCAAATGTACATGTTCCGCGAAATTCCCGTCCACTACAACGCGAACGACTTTCTGCTCGCCGCGCTTTTCACCGTCGTCACTACGACCGTCGCCGGCCTCGTTCCCGCCGTCTGGGCGGCGCGCAAAAAACCCGCGGAAGCCATGCGCGAAGCGTAAGTTTTTTTCATTCCCGCACAAAAAAGATTCCGAAAATGCCCGACACGCAACCCGCAGTCCTCCTCGCCGACAGCATCCGAAAATCCTTCTCCACGCCGGCGGGAACGATCGACGTCCTCACGGGCGTCAACCTCGCCGTCGCCCGCGGCGAAAGCGTCTCCGTCCGCGGCGAAAGCGGCGCGGGGAAAACGACGCTGCTGCAGATTCTCGGCGGGCTCGACGCGCCGGATTCCGGCGAAATTTTCTGGAACGGCGAACGCATCACGCGCCGCGGGAACGCTTTTCTCGCCGCCGCACGCACGAAGCTCGTCGGCTACGTTTTTCAGTTTTTCTACCTCGTTCCCGAGCTGACGGCGCTCGAAAACGTTCTGCTCGCGGCGCGCATCGCGGGAACGCCGATGAAAGCGGCGCGGGAACAGGCGCGCGCGCTGCTCGAGCGCGTCGGGCTCGCCGAGCGCGAAACGCACCTGCCCGCGAAGCTTTCCGGCGGCGAATGCCAGCGCGTCGCCATCGCGCGCGCGCTCATCAACCGCCCGCCGCTGCTGCTCGCGGACGAGCCGACGGGCAATCTCGACGAACGCACGGGCGAGTCCGTGATGCGGCTTCTGATCGACATTTGCCGCGAACAGCGGACGGCGCTGCTGCTCGTCACGCACAATCTCGATTTCGCCGCGCGCACGGACCGGAAGCTCATGCTGCGCCGCGGCGTGCTCGAAGAAGCCTGACGCGAAAAAATTTCGCGTCCGCGGCAAAAACAGAAAAACGCGGAGACGATTTTTCCCCGCGCGTGCGGGAACGGCGGCGCGTTCCCGCGAAAATCTCAAGCCGTTCAATCCGCAAGGGGAGCGGCTTTTTCTTCCTCCTGCGTCGGCGGCGGGGGAGGCGGCGCATGCCGGTGAAACCCGTGTTCGGGACGGCGCGGCGGACGCGGCGGGAACGGCTCGAGCCCGAGCTTTTCCCTCACGCCGGCGATGTAGTCGCGCCGCCCTTTTCTGTCGAGTTCCAGAAATTTCTTCCGCTCGGCGTCCGCCTGTTCCGGCGAAAGCGTCGCATAGTAACGCGACAAAAGATTTTCCTGATTTTTGCGGAAGCGTTCCCGCATTTCCTTCACGTGCGCCTTCCGCTGTTCGGGCGTCTGAGCGGCGGACGCGCGCTCCAAATCCTCGGCCATCTGCCGACGGCTTTCCGGAGGCATTCTTTCCAAATGGCGGATGAACATGCCCAGGCGATGCAGCTGCGCGTCCGAAAGCAGGAAAAGGGAGCGCAAAATCTTGGCTTCTTCCCGGGAAAACGACGGCGGCGCGGGCGGCGCGTCATCGACGTCGTCCGCGGCGGCGAGGCAATGACTCCCGCATTCCTGCGGCGGCGTTCCCGCGGCGGCGTTCTCTTGCGCGAAAACCGTTCCCGCGAAAACGGAAAAAGCGAGACCGGACAAGACTGCTCTGCTGAAAAATTTCATGACATTCCTTTTTTCTTTCGAATAACGGCGACGCGCGAACGCGACGAAGAAGACGATTCCCGCGGAGAAAACTTTCCGCGTTTCCCCGCGGGAACCGGACGTTCAAGAACCGCTCTTACTCAGCGGCGGGAACGGCTTCCGGAGCCGAATCCTTTTCCGCCGGCGGCGGAGGCGGCGGGAGCGGAGCGCCGTTCCCGTTCCACGGGCAGTGTCCGCCGTGGCCTCTCATGCCGTGACGCGGCGGAGGCGGCGGGCAGCAGCCGCGCGGACCGCCGTGGCGATAGTGGCGG
>DVOG01000081.1 GCA_018713755.1 Candidatus Spyradosoma merdigallinarum
GGAACGGCGGCGACGGCGCCCTACGTGAAGGTGCTTTCCGCCGCGCTGGAAGCGCTGCACAAGCATCGCGGAAAAATTTCCTCGGCCGACGACGTGCGCGTCTGCATGAGCCACGTGGAAAACGCGGTGCAGCGCGCCATCGGCCGGGCGAACGCGCGCTACGAAAAAGGCATGGTCCCGCTGAGCACGTTCATTTCCGGCGGGCCGTTTCTCGGGCTGCTCGGCACGGTTTGGGGCGTGATGGTGACGTTCGGCGCGCTGACGGAAAAGGCGTCGATCGCCGAGCTCGCGCCCGGCGTTTCCGGCGCGCTCGTCGCGACGACGGCGGGGCTGCTGCTCGCCATTCCCGCCTCTTTCGCCTACAATTGGGCGCTGGGGCGGACGCGCCAGATGTCCACGGAGCTGGACAATTTTTCTTCCGCCGTCGCGGATCAGATCGAAAACGAACTGCTGGACGAGCTGCGCGCTTCGAAGCGGGACGCGACGCGGGAACGCCCGCTCGCCGCGGAAGCGCAGGACGCAAATCCGTTCCTGCGCGGCGGAAGCCTTTCCCTGGCGGGAACGCCGCCGCCGTCGCCGGACGCCCCGCTGCGTTCCCGCGCTTCTTCCTGGGAATGACGTAAAAAAAGGAGCGCCCGCGCATGGCACGCAATTTTTCGAGACGCCACAAGATGACGCCGATGGCGGAAATCAACGTCACGCCGCTGCTGGACTTGTGCTTCTGCCTGCTCATCATTTTCATGATCGCGACGCCTGTTCTCGAGCAGACGACGCGCATCGAGCTGCCCGTCGCGTCTTCCGCCGCCGGCGCTCCCGCTTCGACGGAGCAGCAGTACCGCTACGTCGCGCTCGACAGACACGGCGCGTATTTTCTCGATGACGACGCGGTTTCCGCCGACCGCCTGCGCGCCGCGTTCGCCGAAATCGCCGCGCTTCCCGCGGAAAGCCAGCCCATCGTGCGCATCCGCGCGGACGGACAGCTCGCGTATCAGAAAGTCATCGACGTTTTCGACATGGCGAAAAAGCAAGGCCTGAGCAAAGTCGCCATCGACACGGAAGTGGATCAGGCCGCGGGCGCTGCGCGATGAATTCCGGAACCGCGGGAACGATTTTTTCCGCCGCGCTGCATGCCGCCGCGATCGGCGCCGCGCTGCTGCTTTCCGCGCGCGGCGGGAACGAGGTCGTGTCCGCCGCGGATCCTCTGCTGGCGATTCTTGCCGACGCGGACGCCGATCCGACGAAGGACGCGGGGCTCGTCGGCGAGGCGCGCGGTCCCGCCGAAGGCGTTCCCGACCGGAACGCGTCGCCCGAGGCTTCGCTCCCGGAGAACGATTTCAGCTTTTCCGAAATGGAGGCGCTGACGCGCGCTTCGGAAAAAGCGCTCGAAACGCCGCTGCCCGACCCAGAGCCTCCGGCGCCCGTTCCCGCGGAGGCGCGGCCCGCCGCTCCCGTCCCGGCGAAGCCCGTTCCCGCGAAAGCGTCCGAGGAGAAAAAAACGCGCGCGCCCGAGAAAAAGCCCGCCGCCGCGTCGCCGGGAAAAAAATCCGGCTCGGATACTCCGAAAAAAATGTCTTTCGCGGATTGGCGGAAAAGAAACGCGGGCGGGAAAAACGTTTCTTCCGGGAGGAAAACATCCGGGGGAAGCCCCTCCCGAGTGCGCGTTTCCGGCATCGACGTGAGCAAAATCGGCGTCGGCGGCGGGAGCGGCGCGCGCTTCGGCGTGCCCGGCGGAACGGGCGGGAACGGCGGCGACGGCGGGCGGGGCATCGCTTCCGCGCAGCAGGTCTACGGCGCGGAAATCGCGAGAAAGCTGGAAGCGCATCTCGACGACGTGCTGACGCAGTCCCCGCTGAAGCTGGAACGCGCGGTTTCCGCGACGGTGCGGCTCGGCGTCGACGCCTCCGGGAACGTGCGGCTGCTCGAGGTGCTCGGCGCGGCAGACCCGCAGGTGCGGGAACGCGTCGCGCGCGCCGTCGCCCGCATCGGAAAATTCCGCCGGCCGCCGGAAGGACGCGCGTTCGAGATTCAGATTCCGGACGTCGTTCTGCGTCCGTTGCTGTGATTTTGAGTTTCAACGCCGCGGCGTTCCCGTTATATTTTCGCCCTATGTCTTTCGACGTCGAAAAAATCCGGACGGATTTCCCGCTGCTGCGCGGAAATCCCGGTCTCGCGTATCTCGACGGCGCCGCCACGGCGCAAAAACCGCAGTGCGTCATCGATGCCGTTTCCCGGTTTTATTCCGAGGAAAACGCGAACATTCACCGCGGGCTTTATCATTTGAGCCAGGCGGCGACGGCCGCGTTCGAACACGCGCGGGAACGCGCCGCGGCGTTCATCGGCGCGCGCGAGCCGCGGGAATGCGTGTTCACGCGCGGCGCGACGGAGGCGATCAACCTCGTCGCCGCGAGCTGGGGCGGCGCGAATCTGCGCGAGGGCGACGAAATTCTGATCACGCACATGGAACACCACGCCGACATCGTGCCGTGGCAGCTCGTCGCCGCGCGCACGGGAGCGCGGCTCGTCGTCGCGCCGATTTTCGACGACGGCTCGCTGGACATGGAGGCGTTCGCGAAAAAGATTTCTCCGCGCACGAAAATCGTCGGCGCCGTTCATGTCTCCAACGCGCTCGGCACGGTCAATCCCGTGAAGGAAATTTGCGCGCTGGCGCACGCGGCGGGCGCGCTGGCGCTGGTGGACGCGGCGCAGTCTTCCGCGCATTTCGCGCTCGACGTGCAGGACATCGGCTGCGATTTCCTCGTTTTTTCCGGGCACAAAGTCTGCGGGCCGACGGGCATCGGCGTGCTTTACGGGCGCGCGGAGGTTTTGGAAAAAATGCCGCCGTATCAGGGCGGCGGCGACATGATCGAGACGGTCGATTTCGCGGGAACGACGTACCGCGGCATTCCCGGCCGCTTCGAGGCGGGAACGCCGGACATCGCCGGCGCCGTCGGGCTCGCCGCCGCGCTCGATTACGTCGCCGCGCTGCGTCCGCACGCGCAGGCGCACGAGGAAGCGCTGCTCGAATACGCGACGGAGAAGCTGCTCGCGGAAGTTCCCGAAATCAGGATTTTCGGCACGGCGAAGGAGAAGGCGTCCGTGATTTCCTTCCGGCTCGGCGACGTTCATCCGAGCGACGTCGGGATGCTCCTGGACACGTTCGGCATCGCCGTCCGCGTCGGGCATCATTGCGCAATGCCGCTGATGAAGCGGCTCGGCGTCACGGGAACGGCCCGCGCGTCGTTCTCGTTCTACAACACCTTCGAGGAAGCCGACCGCTTCGTCGCCGCGCTGCGGAAAATCCGCGGCATGTTCTGAGGCGGCGCGCGTTCCCGCGAAAAAAAAACGTTTCGGCGGACGCGGGAATAGATTACTTTTTTCGACGCGATGAAAATTCCGAAAAAACTTTGCGCTGAAATTTCCGCTCTCGCCGTTTGTCTCCTCGTGTTTTCCGGGTGCGCTTCGATGACCGCGGGAAAAAATCCGTGGGCTCCGCCGGAGAAGAAAAAATCCGTCGTCGAGCGTTGGGAAGAAGTCGAAAAACAAAAGCGCGCCGAGTCTGCGCGCGTCGCCGCTCCCGCGCCGGCCGTTTCCGTTTCGGAGTCGCGCGACGTCGCGACGGTGCTTTTCGCCGACGTTCCCGCGAAGCACGTCGTCGCCTATCGTTCCGGCGAGGCTTCCGCGCCTTTCAAAAAAGGCGAGTATTTCGCGGTGCGCGGGAAAGACCTCGCGCTGCGCGGCGTGGTGCGGCTCGTGCTTTCCGACGGCGCGACTCTGGGGTTCTCGCTGGTCGGAGGCACCGCTTCCGCCGACGACTTCATCACGAAGCCCGGAGAAAAGC